>DATCWW010000020.1:0-2095 GCA_036566145.1 Gemmatimonadales bacterium | reverse complement strand
GACTACCGGACCGAGATTCCCCGCAAGGTGAAGCAGCTGGCCCGGAAGAGCGCGCTCAACGCCCGTGCGCGGGAAGGCGCGCTGCACGTGGTGGAACGGTTCGCCTTCCGGAAGCCCCGGACGGCGCAGCTCGCGGCGCTCCTCGCGAGCCTCGAGCTCGAGGGGCGGAAGGCGCTGGTGCTCACTGCGGGCGCCAACACCAACGTCTACCTGAGCGGCCGGAACCTCCCCACGGTCGAGGTGCTGCCGTATGCCGAGGCGTCGGCCTACGACATCCTCTGGTCCGATGCCGTGGTGGTGGAAGAGGGCGCGCTCACCGGCGTGATGCCGGAGCCGCTGCCGGACGAGCCCGAGGCCGAGGAGACGCCCAGGGCGCCCAAGGCCAAGCGGGCCGCGGTGCCGAAGCCGCCGAAGGCGGCCAAGCCCGCCAAGGCGAAGTCGCCCAAGAAGTCGGCGGCCAAGCCGGCGGCCAAGGCCAAGGCGGCCAAGAAGACCACCGCCAAGAAGGCGGCGGGCAAGCCGGCCAAGAAGGCGGCGCCCAAGAAGAAGAAGAAGGGGGACAAGTAAATGCCCGCGCTGCACGAGGTCGTGGTCCGTCCGGTGGTCACCGAGAAGAGCTCGGCGGCCTACCAGACCCGCAAGGAGTACACCTTCGAGGTGCACCCTCAGGCCAACAAGTACCAGATCCGGGCCGCCATCCAGGCGCTCTTTCCGGTGACCGTCACCGGCGTCCGCACCATGCAGATGCGGCGGCACGAGGTCACCCGGGGCCGGATCCAGGGCACCACCAAGCGCTGGAAGAAGGCAATCGTCACGCTCAAGGACGGCGACTCGATCGCCGTGTTCGAGGGCTGAGATGAGCATCAGGCAATTCCGGCCGATGACGGCCGGCACCCGCTTCCGCTCGGTATCCGGGTTCGACGAGATCACCCGGGACACGCCGGAGAAGTCGCTGCTCGAGCCGATGAAGAAGTCGGGCGGGCGGAACAACCTCGGCCACCTGACCTCCCGGCACCGGGGCGGCGGGCACAAGCGCCAGTACCGGAAGATCGACTTCAAGCGCGACAAGTTCGGGATTCCCGGACGGGTGGCGGAGATCGAGTACGATCCCAACCGGAGCGCGCGGATCGCCCTCATCGTCTACGCCGACGGCGAGAAGCGGTACATCCTGCACGCCAAGGGGCTGACCCAGGGGGACACCGTGATCTCCGGGCCCGGGTCCGACACCCGGACCGGTAACGCTATGCCGCTGTCCGAGATCCCGCTCGGCACCACGGTGCACAACATCGAACTCAAGATCGGCAAGGGCGGCCAGCTCTGCCGCACCGCCGGCGCCAGCGCCCAGGTGGTGGCCAAGGAGGGCACCTACGTCACCCTCCGGCTCCGCTCCACCGAGATGCGCCTGGTGCACGGCCGCTGCCTCGCCACCATCGGCGAGGTGGGCAACGCCGAGCACGAGCTCCTCTCGGTCGGCAAGGCGGGCAAGACCCGCTGGCTGGGCCGGCGGCCCAAGGTCCGCGGCGTCGCGATGAACCCGGTGGACCACCCGCTGGGCGGCGGCGAGGGCAAGAGCTCGGGCGGACGCCCACCGGTCTCGCCCTGGGGCAAGCCGGAGGGCAAGAAGACCCGGCACCCGAAGAAGGCGTCCACCAAGCTCATCGTGCGCGGACGGAAGCGCGGGAAGGCGACCCAGTAATGGCACGCAGCGTCAAGAAGGGCCCGTTCGTTCAGGACGCCCTGATGCTCAAGGTCCAGATCCTGAACAGCAAGAACGAGAAGCGGGTGGTCAAGACCTGGAGCCGGGCGAGCACCATCCTCCCCGAGTTCGTGGGCCACACCTTCGCGGTGCACAACGGGAACAAGTTCGTCCCGGTGTACGTCACCGAGAACATGGTGGGCCACAAGCTGGGCGAGTTCGCGCCCACCCGGCTCTTCCGCGGGCACAGCGGCAAGCTCGTGGCGGACAAGAAGGCGAAGCCGGAGTAACCATGAGCGGCCATGCGATTCAGCGGCTGGTGCGCCAGTCGCCCCGGAAGATGCGGCTCGTGATCGACCTCATTCGCGGCAAGGACGTGAACGAGGCCTACGCGATCCT
>DATCWW010000010.1:0-4895 GCA_036566145.1 Gemmatimonadales bacterium | reverse complement strand
AGCCTCGTCGTGACCACGCCCTCGGCCAGGGTTCCCGCGCCCGCGGCCGGGAGTGTGATCGCCGTGCGCGCCCTCGGCGTCAACGGCACCGAGGGGTGGGACTGGAGCACGGTCGCGTTGCCGGGCGAGGCCCGCTAGAGGCGGGGCAGGGTGACCCCGCGCTGTCCCTGGTACTTCCCGGCCTTGTCGGCGTAGCTGGTTTCGCAGACGTCGTCGTCGTCGGCCTCGAAGAAGAGGACCTGGCAGATCCCCTCATTGGCATAAACCCTTGCGGGGAGGGGTGTTGTGTTGCTGATCTCAAGCGTTACATGACCTTCCCACTCGGGCTCGAACGGGGTCACGTTGGTGATGATCCCGCAGCGGGCGTAGGTGCTCTTCCCGACACAGATGGTGAGCACGTTGCGCGGAATCCGGAAATACTCGACCGAGCGGGCCAGCGCGAAGCTGTTGGGCGGGACGATGCAGACGTCGCCCTGGAACTCGACGAAGCTGCGGGAATCGAATTCCTTGGGGTCCACCACCGCACTCAGCACGTTGGTGAAGATCTTGAACTCCGGCGCGACCCGCATGTCGTAGCCGTAGCTGGAGACGCCGTAGGAGATGGCTTTCCGGCCCTGGGCGTCGGTCTGCCGGACCTGCGACTCGACGAAGGGCTCGATCATGGCATGCTCGCGGGCCATGCGCCGGATCCAGCGGTCGGATTTGATGGACACGAGACTCCTCGGGAACCTTTGAGGGCGGGCGCCGCGGGGGTAGCGTCGGCGACGAACGGCGGACAATATAGCCCGGCCGGCGAGCGGCCGCCCCGCGACTTGGTCGGGTTGAATCGGATACCTAACCGCGTTAGGTTCCACGAGATAAGTGAAAAAATTCACGAAAGCCGAGGCCCATGCTTCAACCGTACGTCCCGATCCTGATTTTGATCGTGTTCGTCATCGCGAACGCGGTCCTGATGCTCGGCGTTTCCCACCTCCTGTCCACCTACCGCCGCACCCCCGTCAAGATCGCGCCCTATGAGTCCGGCATGCCCGTGCTGGGCAACGCCCGGGAGCGGTTTTCGGTCAAGTTCTATCTGGTGGCGATGCTGTTCATCATCTTCGACATCGAGACGGTCTTCATGATCCCGTGGGCCGTGGCCTTCCGGCAGCTCCAGGAGCTCGCCGGGCTGCTCATCATCGAGATGGTCGTCTTCATCGTGATCCTCGCGGTGGGGTACGTCTATATCTGGAAGCGGGGAGCGCTGCAATGGGATTGACCAATCCCGCCACCGAGAACCAGGCCGACGAGCTGACCCAGGTCTCGTCGATCTCGCCCAACTGGGTCACCACCCGGCTGGACTTCCTCACCAACTGGGCCCGGGCCAACTCGCTCTGGCCGATGCCCTTCGGCACCGCGTGTTGCGCCATCGAGTACATGGCCACCGCGGCGAGCCGGTTCGACATCGCCCGCTTCGGGATGGAGCGACAGAGCTTCTCGCCGCGGCAGGCCGACGTGCTGATCTGCGCCGGGCGCCTGCCGTTCAAGCTCGCGCCGGTCATCCGCCGGATCTGGGATCAGATGCCGCAACCCAAGTGGTCCATCAGCATGGGGGCCTGCGCGTCCAGCGGCGGCATCTTCGACAACTACTCGATGGTGCAGGGGATCGACACCATCATCCCGGTGGACGTCTACGTGCCGGGGTGCCCGCCGCGCCCTGAAGGCCTGATGTACGGAATTCTCCTGCTGCAGAAGAAGATCAAGGGCGAGACCATCGCCGACGACAGCCTCCGCCAGGAGCACCTGGTCGGCCCGTCGGGTCTCTTCCTCCCGCCGGAGAAGGTGGACGAGCTCTCCGAGCCCTTCGGCAACTCGGTGTCCCAGACGAGATCGGCATGACCGCGGCCGCCGCTGACGCCCGGACGACGGTCTCGCCGTCCGTCGCCGCGCTGCGCGCCGAATTCGGCCCGGCCATCGAGCGTCACCTGGTCTCCTGCGGCGACACCATCGTGTACGTGGCCCGCGAGCGGAGTCACGACGCCCTCGCCTGGCTGCGGGACGCCCCGTCGCAGCGCTTCGACTACCTCACCGACGTGACCGCGGTGGAGTACCGCGACCCCGAGCGGCCGCTCGAGGTGGTCTACCAGCTCCGCGCGCTCGCCCGGCGGGCCGACCTCCGGGTCAAAGTGGCCCTGGACCAGGCCGGGGCGCTCGAGGTGCGCTCGGTGGTCGACCTCTGGCATGGGGCCGATTGGCTCGAGCGCGAGGTCTACGACATGTTCGGCGTGACCTTCACCGGCCACCCCGATCTCCGCCGGATCCTGATGTGGGAGACCTACGCCGAGGGCTATCCGCTCCGGAAGGACTTCCCGCTGCGGGGCCACTTCAGCCGGGCGGAGCAGACCCGCCAGGCGCTCGCGGCCAATCCCGAGGCTCACTACTCGCTCGAAGAACTCTCTATCGCCGACTCGTTCCACGAGCTGCCCGCCGCCATGCGCGAGCGGCTGCTGCGGGGCGAGCGGGGTTATCTGCGATGACCACCCTGCGAACCGTCGAAATGGCGCTCGCCACCCCGGGTCTCGACCGGGAGGGCCGCCCCGCCCGCGTGCCCCTCGGCGTCGAGGGCGCGCCGCCGGGCTACGCCGAGGATTTCGGCGCGGAGCACATGCTGGTGAACATCGGGCCGCAGCACCCGGCCACCCACGGCGTGCTCCGCCTGGTGCTCGAGCTCGAGGGCGAGGTGGTCCGGCGCTGCATCCCGCACCTGGGCTATCTCCACTCCGGCTTCGAGAAGCTCGGGGAGTACCGCCAGTACAACCAGATCATCCCGCTCACCGACCGCACCGACTACCTCAGCCCCATGGCCAACAACGTCTGCCTGGCGCTGGCGGCGGAGAAGCTGATGGGCATCGAGTGCACCGAGCGCTGCCAGGTGCTCCGGGTGATCGCCTGCGAGATGAGCCGGATCATCTCCCACCTGGTGTGGCTCGGCACGACCGGGATCGACCTCGGCGCCTTCACCCCGTTCCTCTGGTCGTTCCAGGAGCGCGAGCGGATCTACAACCTCCAGGAGATGTGGACCGGCGCCCGGCTCACCACCAGCCTCACCCGGGTGGGGGGGCTCATGGCCGACATCCCGGACGGATTCGAGGAAGGGCTGCGGGACTTCGTCCGCACCTTCCCCGACACGCTGCGCGAGGTGGACACCATGTTCACCCGCAACGCGATCTGGATCGGGCGCACCCAGGGCGTCGGCGCACTCACCGGCGACGAGGCGACCAACTACTCCCTCTCCGGCCCGATGCTGCGCGCGAGCGGCGTGGACTACGACGTCCGCAAGGACCGCCCCTACCTCGGGTACGAGACCTACGACTTCGACGTCCCGGTCGGCGAGCACGGCGACATCTACGACCGCTACCGCGTCCGGCTGGAGGAGATGTCCCAGTCCAACCGGATCCTCGAGCAGGCGCTCGACCGGCTGGCGGGCCTCCGCGGTGCGCCGATCAACGTGGACGACCCGCGGGTGATCCTGCCGCCCAAGTCCCGGGCGATGAGCGACATGGAAGCGATGATCTTCCACTTCAAGCAGGTGATGGAAGGGGTGAAGCCGCCGGTGGGCGAGGCCTACATGGGCGTGGAGAACCCCAAGGGCGAGCTGGGCTACTATCTCGTGTCCGACGGCACCGCCAAGCCGGTGCGCTGGCGCATCCGCCCGCCCTCGTTCATCAACCTGGCCAGCCTGCCCAAGATGTGCGAGGGCGCGCTCCTCTCCGACGTGATCGCGATCAACGCCAGCGTGGACATCGTCATGGGCGAGGTGGACCGATGAGCGCGGCGCACGGCGCAGGCGCGGACACCCACCGCGAAGCCGGGTACGAGCCGGTATTCGTGGACGGCACCCGGAGGGAGCTGGAGCGGCTCTTCACCCAGTATCCGACCAAGCAGGCCTGTCTGCTGCCGGCCCTCTGGATGGTGCAGGAGGCGCGCGGGTGGATCGCCGAGCCCGCCATCCACGAGGTCGCCGAGGTGCTGGGGCTCACGCCGGCGTATGTGAAGGGCGTGGTGACCTTCTACACCATGTACCACACCCACCCGGTGGGCCGCCACTTCATCCAGGTCTGCACCACCAGCCCCTGCAACATCTGCGGCGCCGAGGCGGTGGTGGAGGCGCTGCTCCGGGAGACCGGTTGCGGCGAGCTCGGCGCCACCAGTCCGGACGGCCGGTTCACCGTGATCGAGGTCGAGTGCCTCGGTGCGTGCGGGTTCGCCACGCCGATCCTGGTGGGCGACGACTTCATCGAGAGCGTGACCCCGGAGAAGGTGCCGGCCATCCTGCAGAGGTACGCCTAAATGGGCTATCCCCATCCCAGCCACCCCAAGGAGACCGTCGTCCTCTCCCGGTACTTCGGCGATCCCGAGGCGCGCACCTACGCGGGATGGGTGAAGCGCGGCGGATACGGGGCGCTCCGGAAGGCGCTGGGGATGAGCCGTGAGGCGCTGGTGGAGGAAGTGAAGGCGTCGGGACTTCGGGGGCGGGGCGGGGCAGGGTTCCCCACCGGACTCAAGTGGTCGTTCATGCCCAAAGAAGTGGTGAAGCCCCACTACCTGGTCTGCAACGCCGACGAGTCCGAGCCCGGGACCTTCAAGGACCGCGAGATCATGCGGTGGACCCCGCATCAGCTGATCGAGGGCTGCGCCATCGCGGCGTACGCCATCGGGGCCACCCGCTGCTACATCTACATCCGGGGCGAGTTCACCGAGCCGTTCCGCATCATGGAGCAAGCGGTCGAGGAGGCGACGGCGAAGGGAGCATTGGGCCCCAACGTATTCGGAAGCGGCAAGCGGATCGAGATCGTCCTCCACCGCGGGGCCGGGGCCTACATTTGCGGCGAAGAGACCGCGATGATGAACTCCATCGA
>DATCWW010000565.1:0-5339 GCA_036566145.1 Gemmatimonadales bacterium | reverse complement strand
AGAGGGGCGCCGCTGGCCGCCGCCGTGGGACTGCTGGCCGCGGCCGCCGCCCTGGCCTACTGGGCGACGACCCGGAGGCGGCGCAGCTCCGAACGGGGCCCCGGCGCGGGAGAAAGCGCGATCACCCACCACTGATAGGTCCCCGGCGCGAGGCTGGCGGCCGAATCAGAGGTGAGCATGGTATCGCGGGTTTCGGCTTCGATCGCGAGGTCGCCGGACTCGCTCAATACCTCGAGCCGATAGCGGGACGCGCCTTCGACCGGTCGCCAGGCAAAGCTGACGGGGGTGCCGGCCGGGACCTCCGCTCCAGGAGCCACCAGCTCGACCCGGGTCGCGTCGTCGGAGCGGACGGTATCCTCCGAGGGTTTGAGCGCAACCCGGCTCAGGCCGACCGCGACCAGCAGGGTGGCCGCCAGCGCCATCGGCATCATCCAGCGGCGACGGCCGGGCGCCGCGACGGCGCCCGAGCGCACCCCCGCCTCCTCGACCGTGCGGAGCAGGTCGAGCTCGGTGCGGCACTCCCCGCAGCTCATGGCGTGGTCCAGGGTAGCGAGGCGGGCGGCCTCATCCCCTTCGCGGCGGACCAGCGCCTGAATCGCCTCGGGTGGCGGACACGAGGCGCGATCCCTCCGGCTCCGGGCCAGATGCGCCTGGTATGCCTCCTTGAGCTGGGCCTCCGTCACCTTTACGCCTCCGTCGTGTCCCATCCGATTCCCTCCTGGGCCAGCCGCTCTCGAAGATCGGCGAGGCCTCGGTACAACAGATTGCGGGTCTTGGCTTCGGTCCAACCCATCAGGGAGGCGATTTCCTCGCGGGGATAGCCGGCCAGGTGCATTCGGACCGCTGGGCGTCGCGACTCGGCGATGGTCTCGATGGCCTGGGCGACTTTGCTGGCGAGTTCCGAGCCTTCCAGAACCCCGTGGGGGTCGGGTGTGGGCGCCGAGAGGACTGCCACGGGCCCCTCCTCGATCGGATCGTGCCGGTCGGCCTGCCTGGCCCGCCGGCGGCGGAGGACGTCGAGCGCGGCGGTGGACGCCGTCCGGTATATGTAAGACGTGTTGGCCTCGCCAACCATCTCACTCGTCCCGCGGGCCCGCCAAAGCCTGATCCGGACCTCCTGCATGACCTCGTCCAGGTCCGACTCGTCCAGCCTGTACTTCCGCCCTACCTGTCGCACCATGGCCCCGTAGCGGCTGACCGCCGCCTCCAGGGCCACGGAGAGGTGCTGCCCCGCCTCTTCGAAAGTCATGCGACCAATGTAATTGCAGGACTTACCTCCGAGCCGCCTCCAGCATCGCCTCGACCGACCGGAAGCCGAGGGGGGCGTCGGCCAGCTCGATGTGGGGCCAGTCCCAGGAGCGCTCGGGCGTGCCCAGGAGGCGGAAGCGGCCGCCCTCGAAGCCGGCGACCCAGCGCCGGAACGCGATCCAGCTGGCCCGCGTGCGCGGGTTGCGAAGGTCGCCATCGCCAACGGCAAGGTCCACCGCGTGGCCGGCCGAGTGCATCGAGGTGGCGGTAAAGGTCAGGCCGCCGCCTTTCACCATCAGGTAGGCCTGCCGCTTCGGGGGCCGGTAGGCTTCGGTGACCCGCAGCCGGAACCCCGCCGCGTGGGCCGCGGCGATGAGCCGTTCGAAACGCGGCCGGGCCAGGGAGTCGAGCGAGGCCAGCGTGGTATCCACCACCCGGGCTTCGGGACCGAAGTCGGTTGGCCGCAGCGTGCGGAGCCGGCGCTCCAGCGCTTCCCATGTCTCGCCATCCCGCCGAATGGACGCGGCGCCGACCCGGTAGGAGCGAACCAGCCGGCCCGCGCCGGGATCCCGCTCGGTGTCGTAGTTGAGGTGACCGGTCGAGGTGGAGTCGGACAGGTAGAGCCGGCTCGGGTCCTCGATGCCGTAGCGGCGGCGAAGAACCTCCCGCTCCTCCGGCGAGAACGGCCGGGTGGCGTAATGCGGCACCCCCTCGGCGTCCCGTCCGGCGTAGCTCATCGGTGGGTGAGCTACCGCATTCAGGGCGGCCAGCCCGCCGGCGAGCGCCATCGTGATCGAGGTGGGGACTCCCTCGCGGATCTGCGCGCGCGCAGTCGGCGCGGCCAGGCTCAGCAGGGCAGCGGCCGCGAGCAGAACGCGGCCGCACGGTAACTCTCGAGACTGCATCGGCTCTCCCGTGTCGTATCGAGTCGTCGGTATGACGTGACACGGGTACCGGCATTCTCACGCTGCGCGCCTGGCAACATTTTCGGGTTGACAGGTACGGTACCGGATCATACTGATGTGGTGTACCGTGACGGAGAGGAGGGGTTACGGCATTCGCCGAGTTCAGGGTACCCAGCGAAGCGAGCGCCGGCTTATGGACCGAACCACTCACCCGACCTCAATCGAGCGCAGAACCTGATCGCAGGTATAGCATCGGAAGCGAAGGCTTGGTCTGCGCTTCCGAGGACGGAGCGGCACGACCGCCGCAAGCCGATCACGGCAACGGGGCCCCTGGCTACAAGGGCCCCGTTCTCTTGCCGTGCCAGATAGGTGGAAATCAGAAGCGGACGATCTGCTCCATCGCCGCGCGCAGGTCGGCGGTCTGGGGAAGGATGACGTCCTCCAGCTCGGGGGCATAGGCGACGAACGTGTCGATGGAGGCCACCCGGCTCACCGGCGCGTCGAGGTAGCTGAACAGCTCCTGGCCGATTCGCGCGGCGATCTCGGCGCCGTAGCCCCAGCTCATCGAGTCCTCGTACGCCACGATCACGCGGTTGGTCTTCCGGACCGACTCGCCGATCGTCTCCCAGTCCACCGGGGACAGCGAGCGCAGGTCCACGACCTCGGCGCTGATTCCGTGGTGCTCCTCCGCCTCGCGCGCGGCCCAGAGGGTCCGTTGCACCAGCGCCCCATAGGTGATCACGGTCAGATCGGTGCCGGGGCGGACGACCTTCGCCTTGCCCAGCGGAATCATGAAGTTGGGGCCCGGATTGGGCGCCTTGTTGTAGGTCTGCCGGTAGAGATGCTTATGCTCCAGGAACATCACCGGGTCGTCGCACCGGATCGCCGTGCGGAGCAGGCCGTTGGCGTCGAGCGCGGTCGAGGGACAGACGACCCGGAGGCCAGGCACTCCGGTGAACACCGCCGCGCCGGTCTGCGAGTGGTAGACCGACCCGCCCTTGAGGTACCCGCCGTAGGTGACCCGCACCACCACCGGCGCGCTGAAGGCGTTGTTCGACCGCCAGCGCATCAAGGCCAGCTCGTTGCGGAGCTGCATGTACGCCGGCCAGATGTAATCGAAGAACTGGATCTCCACCACCGGCTTGAGGCCGCGGGTCGCGAGCCCGATGGCCCGCCCGACGATGTTGGCCTCGGCGAGCGGTGAGTTGTAGACCCGGTCGCTGCCGTAGGCCCGTTGCAGGCCCCAGGTGACCTTGAAGACCCCGCCCTTGCCCTTCACGTCGCCGAGGTTGTCCTCCCGGCTGCAGTCAGCCACATCCTCGCCGAAGATCACGATCTTGGGGTCCCGGGCCATTTCGTCCCGGAGGCAGACGTTGAGCAGGTCCACCATGGTCGTGGGATCGCCGGTGAAGCGGGGGTCGTCCTCGGTATCGAACTGTTCGCCGGTGGGGTCGACGTCGGGCGAGTAGACGTACCGGTAGACGGTGTCGGTGCCCGGCTGGGGCGACGCGAGGGCCACCTCGGCCGCGACCTGCACCTCCTCCTGCACCTGGGTCACGAGCTGGTCCAGCTCGGCCTGGGTGGCAATCCCCTGCTCCAGCAGCATCGCCGGGAACCGGAGGATGGGGTCCCGCTCGGCATCGGCCTGCCGCTCGACCGGGGGCCGGTACTGCACCTCGTCGTCGGAGAGGGAGTGGCTGTAGGGGCGGATCACGTGGGCGTGCACCAGCGCCGGGCCCTTCCGGGCGCGGGCGTACTCGACCGCCTTGACCAGCACGTCGTAGGAGGCGAGCACGTCACAGCCGTCCACTTCCTGGATGAACAGCCCGGGCAGCCCGGTGAGGAGCTTGGAAATCGAGCCGCCGGGCGTGTTCACCTCCACCGGCACCGAGATGGCGTAGCCGTTGTCTTCGACCAGGTAGACGACAGGGAGCCGCAGGTTGCAGGCGGTGCTGAGCGACTCCCAGAACTCGCCCTCGCTGGTGGTGCCGTCGCCGGTGGTGCAGAGCACGACCTCGTCGCTCTGGATCAGCTGGTCGCGATCCGGAATCGCCTCGTTGCGGGAATAGCGGAGCCACGCCTCCGCGCACCCGACGGCCTGGAGGAACTGGGTGCCGGTCGGGCTGGAGGCGCTCACGATGTTGAGCGCCTTGTGTCCCCAGTGCGACGGCATCTGCCGTCCGCCGGAGTTGGGGTCGTCGGCCGCGCCGACCGCGCTCAGAAGCTGCTCGGTGGCGGTCATCCCCAGGCCGAGGCACAGGGCCCGGTCGCGATAATAGGTATAGAACCAGTCGTAGGCGGGACGGAATACCTTCGCGGCGGCGGCCAGCACGCCTTCGTGCCCGGCGCCGGAGATCTGGAAGAAAATGCGGTTCTGCCGCTTGAGCTGGATCTCCTTGTCGTCGATCCGGCGGGCCAGCAGCATGATGCGGTAGATGTCGAGCAGCTCGGCCTTGTCGAGGCGGGTCGAGGATTTGGGACGGGCAGTGGTGCGTGTGGCCATGGCACTCAGGGGTCAGGGTCGTGGTCACGGTCCGGCGCTGAGGAAAGATAGCAGCCGGGGCGCCGGGGCGGGCCCCGGCGCCACCTCGGCTCAGGACCCCCAGGCCTCGTTCTTCACCTCCGCGAGCACACCCTCGAAGTCGTTGAACTTGACGTCCTTCGGCTTGGCCGAGACCGGCAGGGTGACCTCGGTCAGAGGCCCCTTCACCTTGACCCGGAACCGGGCCACCTGGTCCTTGCCGAGGTCCACGGTGACCGGGACATACATCATGAAGTCCTCGGGCACATCCTCCTGCTTTACCCGCAGCATCACCTGGAACTGGCCGTCGCTTCCCGCCTGGGTCCGGGAGGCGACCCGGTAGGTGGGGATGGCGGCCCCGTGAACCCACTGGTCGAAGAACCAGCGCATGTCGGTGCCGACGTGGCGCTCGACGACCCGCCGGAAGTCGTCGGTGGATGCCCGCTGCCCCTCGTAGCTCCGGTAGAAGTCCGTCATCGTCTCGGTGAACTTCGTTTCGCTCATGTTCCGGAGGTCCAGCGTCATGACCCGGAGCATGTGGAGCACCCACGCGCCCTTCTTGTACACCACCGTCTGGTAGTCGTCGCGGTCGTCGTCCTTGGCCGCCATGACGCGATAGCCCAGGGATATCGGTCCCGGCTCTTCGCGCCGCATCAGAATCGGCT
>DATCWW010000505.1:0-8060 GCA_036566145.1 Gemmatimonadales bacterium | reverse complement strand
GAGTGGAGGACCGAGCCGAGGACCAGGCCGGTGACCAGGGGGATCCGGGCGGGCGCGGGGTCCTGGGCGAGGTCCGGCGAGACGGCGGTAGCGAGGAGCAGCGCGCCGAGCGCCGCCCAGGCAGGCGAGATCACGGAGTTGGCGGCCTCATGTGAGGGTCTCCCAACCGGTGAGCGCGGGTCGGGAGGTGATGTCCGGTAACGCCCGGGCGGGATGGATCTCCCCTCAACGGGACGGGGGTGAGGGGAAATCCACCGCACCGGGGCGTGACTGAGACAACCCCCAACCCCCTCAGGAGACAGGTATGCGCACGATCCGAGGATTAGGAGTCCTGGCCGCTCCGGCCGCGGTCAGTCTGGCCGGTGTGCTGGTCATTTCCTGTACGGAGGCCACCCCGCCCACGCCCGACAGCGCAAACGCGCCTTCGCTCGCGCAGTCGAAGTCTCCGCAATACGATGACCCCAAGGGCGACGGGTCGTGCAGAGGCAACGATCTGGTCCTGCGGCCCGGACTCGAGTTTTACGAGGATGGCTTCGACGTGAACGACAACGATGTCATCTGTCTGAGGACGACCGGGCCCGGTCCCAAGAAGTAGGGAGAACGTCGTCATCCCGAGGAGCGCAAGCGACGAGGGGCCTGCTCCGCCGGCTCCGACTGCCGGGTCAGCAGGTCCCTCGCTGCGCTCGGGAAGACATCCGCATTGCCGTCAACTCCCCGGTCCCCCGTGACTCGGCAGGGATCGTGGGTGATCCTCCTTACTGCGTAGCAGTCAGATCATAGACGAACGTTGCCGTGCCATATCTGGGATCGATGGTCTTGCCCATGACTCCGATGATCAAGATGCCCAGTTGCGTTCCCGGCATATATGCCGACCTGTACACCCCGTCATTGCCCACTATCGTAGCCCCCGGCAGCTTGACCGCCTTCCCTGTACCGCCCAGAACCCAGCGACCATCGGCGGGCCGTGCCCCTACTGCCACCCCGGTGTGGAGGGCTATTCCGACAGGGCCTTCCTTCGGTATCGCCGGGGCGCCCTGATTGTTCGTCACTTCCCACCGGAAGAAGTCACCGAACTTGAAGCTGTAGGTGCATGCATAGCTGCCTTCCGCTGGCTTCTTCACCTTCAGCACGGCGAGGGCGCTGTAGCCGGCCTCAATGCCGCCCTCCTTGGACTCCTTGGTTACCGCCGTCTTCCCCGCAACCGGAAAGCTCACCGAGTTGTCGAGCTTGACCTGCCCCGTGACGACCCCTTCCCAGACTACGCTGTCGGGACTGGAGTAGCTCAGGGCCAGGCTGGCCTGGCCGGTTGTGATCTGGTCTACCTTGTAGGTAGCCTTGGCTCTGGTGTCGGTGCCGCTGGCCTTGTACTGCATGTCGGCAAAGGCGGCCCAGCCGACGACCTTGAAGATCCCGCCACACAAACCCACGTGCAGCAGGACACTGCCCCCATACTTCGCACTCCCCACCACGATTTTCGCGGTGATCCTGGTGTCTCCCTCGTCGACGGCCGTCGCGAGCCCCGTGTTCTGGTCCACAGTGGCGACCGAAGTGTTCGAGCTGCTCCAGGTGATCGTGGTACTGCCTTGGAGGGGCACACCCTTGCCCCTGGTCAATATCACGGAGTACTGCGACGTGGCTCCCGCATCCAGCGCCTGCTCGCCCGGGGTGATCACCACCTTCGGTTGGACGATCACGATCATCTTGGGCCTGATCGAGCCTCCTGCCAGGGCCTCACTGAGTGCCGGCCCCGCCCGTGAGTACATGCCGAGGCTCTCGGTCCCCGCGATGCCGACCTCGATCTCGGCTTTGCCCATGTCGACCGCGGTCACTAATCCATCGTCGCTCACCGTGGCAACCGCCGGGTTGCTCGAGGTGAAGGTGAGCTGGACCCCCGGCACCACCTCGCCATTGGCGTCCCGGGCCTCGGCGTGGATCCGCACCGTGTCGTCCACGGGAACGTCCACCGAGTCGAGGCTGAGCACCAGCGAATCGACCTGGTCCGCTCCCCCTGGTGGCGGTCCCGTGGTGTCACCCGAGCCGCTGCCTCCGCAGGCCGAAACGAGTGCCGCCGCGGCGAGCAGCAGCCCCAGGCCGAAGCCGTTGGTCGCACCGGTCATACGTGACATAGCTCCCTCACTTCTTCATGATCGCGGGATAGGTACCTCGACCTAATACGCGGAATCCGCGGCCAAAACGGTCCATCCGGTTCCCGGCGGCCCGCCCGGGAGATCGCTCTATCCGGCCGCGGTTGCGGCGGCTATAGTAGAACTGCGGTGTCCACCCCTCTCGAGATCACCGGCCTCCTCCGACGCTGGGGCGAGGGCGACGCGGGTGCCCTGGATCAGCTCATCCCCATCGTCTACGACCGCCTGCGCCAGCTGGCTCATCAGCGACTGCAGGCCGAGCGGGGAGCATGCTCCCTCAACACCACCGACCTCGTCCATGAGGCCTACCTGCGCCTGGTGGACGGCCAGGCCCCCAGCCTGAACGACCGCAGCCACTTTCTCGCCCTCAGCTCCCGGGTCATGCGCCACCTGCTGATCGATCACGCGCGCGCCAGGCAGGCGGCAAAGCGCGACGGTGGAGCGGCCTCGCCCGAGCTCGGTCCCCTTTTGCGGATACCCCAGTCGGACCTGGACGCCTTCACCGACCTGGACGAGGCACTGCGCCGGCTCGAGGCGATGGACGAGCGGCAGAGCCGGATCCTGGAACAGCGTTATTTCGGCGGGCTGTCCCTGGAAGAGACGGCGAGCGCTCTGAACGTCTCCCTCACGACCGTGAAGCGGGAGCTCCGCTCCGCCCGGGCCTGGCTCGCGAACGAGCTGCGAGGCGGTCCGGCCCCGGCCTAGCGAGGGGCGATGGAGTCGGAGCGTTGGCGTGAGGTGCGGGCGGTCTTCGACGAGGTGGTCGACCTGACGCCTGCCGCGCGGGGCGAGCGGCTCGCCGAGGTGGGCACCGCCGACCCCGAGCTACGCCGCGCCGTCGAAGCCTTGCTCGCGGCCGATGCCGAATCGGAGGAATCCCTCGCGGGGATGATGTTCAGGCTTCCGCCGCGGGCGGATCCGCTCGGCCTCACCGGCCGAACCGTGTCCCACTTCCGGGTGCTCGAGCTGCTGGGGTCGGGCGGCATGGGCGTCGTTTACTCCGCCGAGGACACCCGCCTCAACCGCCCGGTCGCCCTCAAGCTGCCCTTCCCGCAATTCCAGCTCGATCCGGAGGCCAAAGCGCGCTTTCTGAACGAGGCCCGGTCGGCCGGAGCGCTCGATCATCCGAGCTTGTGCAGCATCTACGAGGTCGGGGAGACCGCGGACGGCCTGCCCTTCCTCGCGATGGCGCTCTACCGGGGGGAGACCCTCAAGGCCAGGCTGACGGGGGAGCCGCGACTGACGATCGCGGCCGCGCTCGAGATCGTCCGGCAGATCGTCGCGGGGCTGGCGGCAGCCCACCAGGCCGGCGTCGTGCACCGGGACCTCAAGCCGGGCAACGTCATGCTGCTGCCCGAGGGCGGCGTGAAGATCCTGGACTTCGGGCTGGCGAAGGTGCGGGATCAGAGCGTGACGGGATCGGGCAGGATGCTGGGGACAGCCGCCTACATGGCGCCGGAACAGATCCGGGGTGACCCGGTGGACGGCCGCGCCGACCTCTGGGCCCTGGGTGTGCTGACGTACGAGATGCTGACCGGCCGCCAGCCGTTCCGCGGGGAGAACGAGATCTCGGTCGCCCACGCCATCCTCCATATCGAGCCGGAGCCGCCTTCGGGGCTCAGGAGCGACATCCCGGCCGCGGTCGAAGACCTCGTCCTCACCCTGCTCTCGAAGGATCCCGGGCAGCGCTACGCGGACGCGGACGCGCTGGCGGCCGATATCGCGGCCGTCCAACAGGGCCGGCCGCCTTCGGTGCCCGGGCAGGCACCGCGCTCGCGCCGAGCGATCCGGCGCCCGGCCATTCTGGCCACGACGCTGGGCCTGATCGGGGCAGGCACTGCCTTGACCCTCTGGCTCCGGAGCCCGGTCAGCGGCGGAAGCCGGGGACCCGTGTCCCACATTCTGTGGGTGGACGACAATCCGGAGAACAACGCCGACGTCATTCGGCAGCTCCGGAGCCGCGGGGTCGAGGTCACGACGGCCGTGAGCACGGCGGAAGCGCTTCAGCGGTACGACCCCGCGGTGCACCAGCTCGTGATCTCCGACCTGGGACGCTACGAGGGCGCGGACAACGCGTACGTGGATCGTGCGGGCCTGGATCTGCTCACCCGCCTGCGGGCACGGAGCGAGCGGGTGCGGGTCGCCTTCTGCACCACTCCCAGGGCGGCGGCCGCGCATGCTGCGGAAGCGTTGTCGCTGGGCGCGCTCGATGTCTTCGACGATTGCGGCGAGGTGCTGCGCCTGGTCGGGTTCTAGCAGGGGCGCAGGGGCGCTCAGGCGGGCCCGAACAGCCGCGCGTTGCCCGCCAGGATGCGCTCCGTCGCCGCCTGGCTGACGGCGAGGTCCCACACGCCTCGCTCGTGGGTGCCGCCGAGCACGATTCCATCCTGTCGCGGCATCATGTACAGCCCGTCGGCGGTGGACACGACGTAGTCCACCTCCGGCTGGGGGACGAGGACGCAGAGCTGCCCCTTGATGGGGATCAGCTCGTCGTCCCCGAAGAGGGCCTTGGCGCCCAGCCCGGTGCAGTTCACTACCACCGGCTCGGCCAGGGCCATGACCTCCTCCGCCGCCACGAACTCCCGCACCACCACCCGCCCGCCGGCCAGGAGAAAGTCCTGGAGCACGGCGTTCATATAAGTGAAGGGCTCCACCAGCATTCCCATGCTGCGCAGCACGTGCGCGGCGGGGAACGGGTGCTCCTTCGGGGCCAGCTCCCGGGAGTCGGGGAAGAGGTCGCGCAGCTCGTCGCCGAGCCGGGTCCGCGGGAGCGGCAGGTCGTGGAGCCGGTAGCTCTCCAGCCAGCGCACCCCATAGCGCGCGCCGGCCAGCTGCTGGAACGCCTGGTAGGCGATGCGGGCGGCCCGGACGTACCGGGCCTCGAACTCCGGGGTCAGGCGCTCTTCGTCGAAGACCGAGTAGGGCGCCCAGACGCCCCCGGCGAGGTTGGAGGTGGTGTCGGGGGGAAGCTCCCGGGCGTAGATCGTGACGAGCCAGCCGTGCCGTTGCAGCAGCCGGGCGGTGGCGAGGCCTACCGCGCCGGCGCCGAGCACCGCGGCGGTCCGGAGGCCGGTCGGCTGCGCCTCCTCCAGGGCGAGCTGCGCGGTACCCCACGACAGGGTGATCCCGCCCCCGCCGTGTCCGTAGTGGTGGACGAGGAGCTTGCTGTCGCGGCGCTCGGCGCGGACCACGAAGCCGGAGGGGCGAAAGGGCCGAAGGCCGGCGATGCTGCGGATGACCCGCGTGGGGGAGACCAGCACCCGGGCTATGTGGCGCCGGGGCTCGGGCGAGCCCGCGAACCGCTCCCAAGGGTCCGTCCCTCCACAGGCGGCCGTCGCCGCGAGGCCGAGCGCGGTGGTCCCCGCGGTCTTGAGCCAGCTCCTGCGGTCCATGCCCGGCGACCGCTGTGCCCGGCTCACGCCTCCCAGCGCCGGAAGAAGAGCGCCTGGCGGTGGACCGGCCTGGCGCGCTCCTCCAGGTCGGCCATCTCCGAGCCGGCGAGCGGGGTGAACCCGCGGGCGATCGCGATGTTCTCCTCCAGCTGCGCGATGCTGTCGCAGCCGATGATCACGGTGGAGACGGGCAGCGTGAGCACGTAGCGCATCGCCTCGGACATGGAGATCGTGCCGGATGTCGTGGCGCCGTACTTGTCGTCGGGCCCCGGGGTCCAGGAGCTGAGGATCCGGCCCCGGGCGGGGATCTTCATTCCGATGATCCCCATGCGCCGCTCGACCGCGAGCGGCAGCAGGCGGTCGGCGAAGGAGAGGTGGTGGCGGTCGGCCGCGTTCAGGGCCAGGAGGACGGTGTCGAACGGAAAACGCTGGATCGCGGCGATCAGCACGTCCGGATCGGCGTGTCCGGTCACGCCGAGGAAGCGCACCAGCTTCTGTTCCCGGGCCTGGATGAGCGCCTCGATCGCGCCGCCCCTGGCGAAGATCTGATCCACCTCGTCCATCCGCTGCAGGTTGTGCAGCTGCCAGAGATCGAGGTGGTCGGTCTGGAGCAGCTCGAAGGACTTGTCGAGCAGCCGCAGCGAGCCGTCGCGGGTCCGGTCGTGGGTCTTGGTGGCGAGGAACGCCTCGGCGCGGCGCCGCTTCATGACGAGCCCGAGGTAGTGCTCGCTCCAGCGGGCGGGACCGCCGTAGCGGGCGGACGTATCGATGTAGTTGGCGCCCAGGTCGAGCGCGCGCTCGATGAGCGGCACCGCGATGTCCTGGTTGTCCGGGTGTTCGAGGGCGGCCTGTCCTCCGAGGGAGAAGATCTTCACCGCGTGGCCGGTACGGCCGAGCGGTCGGGTCGGGAGGTCGGGCTCGAGGGGCAGGCCGGCACCGGGAAGGGCTGCGCGCCGCGCCGCGAGGCCGGCGAGCGCGGCCGCACCGATCTTGAGGAGGTCTCGGCGGCGGATCACGGAGCCAGTGTATGGGGCTGGTGGGGGGAGGGCAAGGGCGCAGGGGCGCAGGGGCGCAGGGGCGCAGGGGCGCAGGGGCGCAGGGGCGCACACGGTAACGCCGGCGGAAGACTAGTGCACCGGCCCCAGGTACCGGTCGAGCCAGCCCAAGGTTTCGCCCACCAGCTCGGTGCGCGGCACGAAGTGCCCCCCTTCGACGATCACCTGGCGCTTACGATCGGGGGGCGTGCCCAGGAGACGGAACATCGGGCGCTGCGCGGTCTCGACCGGGAAGTAGTGATCGTATTGCCCGTTCAGCATGAGCACCGGGATCGTGATCCGCGGCAGAAAGTTGATCGGCTCGACCTCGGGCTGCCCGCGCTGGTACTCGAGCCCCGCCACGAGCAGCACCGCGGCCTTGAACCGCGGCTCCACCGCCGGCATCAGCCCGCCAAGGTAGCCGCCCCAGCTCGCGCCGTAGTAGGCCAACCGGGTCGTGTCGATATCCGGCCGAGTCGCCAGATAGTCGATGGTCCGGCGCATGTCCTTGGCCCAGGCGATCACGTGCTCCTTGTAGAAGTTGCTCTCGTCGGCGTAGTCGCTGCGCAGGCTGTCCTGTCGCTCGTACGTGCTCTTGTAGATCGGATGTACCACGGCTCGTCCACTCCGGACGATGAAGTCGAACACCCACGTGCTGAGGTCCTTGCTCGAGCTTTCGTGGATGGCGTCGGAGCCGGGGAAGAACACCACGGCCTGGTAAGGCGGCTTCCCATGCCTGGGGAGGTAGACGTACGCGGCCATGCGCTCCCGGTTGTAGGCCGCGTCGAAGTACACCTTTTCCCGGATCCAGTCGTCCGTCCTTTCGCGGACGGTGTCCACCGCGGCGTTCAGCCTGGTGCGATCGTAGTCGTACATCCGGCGGTAGACCGCGAAGACCTGGTCCGAGACCGGCCGCTCCTTGCTGAAGTCGCGGAACGCGCGGACGATCGGCCGCCCGGCCGCCGCGAGATTCTGGTCCCCGACGTACTTCGCCACCCTGAAGCCGTTGGTCGCCGAGCGGTCCATCGGGTCCTGCGCGTAGGCGTCGTTGAAGGCGTAGGTCGGGTCGTTCCAGCCGCCACCCAGGATGTAGCGCTCCGATCCCGTCTGGTTGAAGCACCACTCCCGCGCGTTCCCCGCCATGTCGGCCGTCCCGAACGGGCCAACGCCACGGTACTGCCCCACGGGCGCCAGGCCTCCGTGTCCGAAGTTGCTCTCCGGCACGATTACCGCCCCCGCCCAGGTGAATGCCGCCCGGCTCCAGTGGTAGATCGTCGGCAGCTCGGCACCGCCATAGGCCGCGTACGCGGCGGCCTCGTACCAGCTCACGCCGGTGACGGGATAGTCCGCCTGGCCCGCCGGATAGGTGCCGCCCTCCCATGAGGCGGGCCCCGGTCGGCCGGTCTTGTCCACGAACCGCGCGATCGCCTCGCTCGAGGTGAGCGGGCGACCGCGGGTGGTGAACGGCTCGCGCCACCACTCGCGCCGAC
>DATCWW010000491.1:0-6354 GCA_036566145.1 Gemmatimonadales bacterium | reverse complement strand
CACTCGGCAGAGCATCGATGCCCCCCGTCCCCCTGCCGCGTTCACGGTGGTTTCACGCCCCGTGGCGAGAATAGCTGTGAGTCGCTGGTTGAGCCAGTCGCGTTCTCCCCTTCCGGAGGTTGCAATGACCGCCAGCCGCCGCTTCAGGTTCAGCCTGCCTCTCGTTGCTGCCCTGGCGCTCGTCGCCACGTCACCCGCTGCCGCCCAGGGCGTCGAGCAGCCGCGCGTGCCGCTCCGGACCGCCATCGCCGAGCTCAACACCCTCCGCTCGGCGTATGCGGATCTCTACAACAAGAAGGACGCTGCGGCGCTCACCGCCATGTACCTGCCGGACGCGGTCGTGATCCGCGCGGACGGGAGTACACTGCTGGGCCAGGCGGCGATCGGCAAGGCGATGGGGGAGGAAGCGGCAAGCTGGAAGCAGGTCAGCCTCTCATCCGACACGACGCGGGTGTTCGGCAACACGGCGTGGGATGTGGGCTCGATGAGCAGTGGAATGGACGGGGAGCCGAGCGTCATCCGCTATCTCGTCGTCCTGCGGCGCGGCGTACAGGACTGGAAGATCAGCAGCCTGGCCGTGGTGCCGACGACTCGCGTCGCCGCCACTCATTAGGGGGCTTGGACAAGGCTGAACCGCTGCCGAGGGCTTGGCTTCTCGGCGGCGGTTTGGCGTTTGGCCACGTACTTCTTGATCTCCTTGAATAGCTTCGCGATGCCGCCTGCGGAGGCGCTTTCGCCGTAGTACGGACAGTATCCCGCGAAAATCTCGTAAGTCTTGCGCCCGAGCAGGAGATCGCACTTCTCCTTGAAGACGCGGTCGATCTCTTCACCGAACACCGGGTCGAAATAGGGCATCACCCCCGGGCTCGAGCCAGGGCCCTCCTGATCCCGAGGGCTGGCATCAGCCGCCGAAGTCCGACAACTTGCAGAATGTCAAACCACTTTACGGGCCTGAAGCTAGGCCCTCCCCTGGGCGACCCGAGACTCGATCTCACCGACCTCTACGCCTTCCAGGCGCCGGCAGACCCCGCGAGGACCGTGTTGATCCTCAATTGCAACACGTTCGCCCAGGCGCCCGACTTCCACCCCGACGCGGTCTACCGGATCAACATAGACAATGATGGAGACGCCGAGACGGACGTTGCGCTGAGCTTCGTCTTCTCCGAGACTAACGGAGGTCGGCAGAGGGCGACCGCCTACCTGGCAACCGGGCCCGAGGCCCGCTCGGCAGAGGCCGTCGGCAAGCAGATCGTCACCGCCGCCGAGGTCTCCTTCGGCCCCGAGCCGAACATCGTCAAGGCGGGCCCCTATGCGTTCTTTGCCGGGCTTCGGAGCGACGCCTTCTTCGTCGACTTCGAAGGAATCCTGAAGCTGTTCGACCACCAGGGCGGAAGGAACTTCACCTCCCATCCCGCGCTGGGAGACAAGTCCCCCTGGACCGGCCAGGATCGGCTGGTCGACGAAAATGCATTCGGCATCGTGCTGGAGCTGCCGACGAGCGTGCTCGGCGCCAGGCCGGAGGTCCGCATGTGGGGGCGATGCAGCGTACGCCGGGATGGCCGGCTCGTCCACGTCGATCGCGACGGTCACCCGACGGTCGCGAGCTTCTTCAACACGGACGAGACCAAAGAGGAGTACAACCGGACCGAGCCGGCTCACGACAGAGAGCGCTTCCTCGATCAGTTCGTGCACGTGCTGGGCCACACCGGGAATTACACCAGGGAAGAGGCAATCGCTGCGATCGACGCGGAGAAGCTCCTCCCCGACATGATGAGCTACGATCCGTCCAAACCCGCAGGGTATCCGAACGGGCGTCTCCTTACCGACCACGTCGTCGCGCATCGACTGGCCTTCATCTCCAAGGGCGAGATCCCGCCCGACGGGCTCAAGCCGCACCGCGATCTGCTGGGGGAGTTCCCGTACCTCGGTCCACCCCACCCGCGCTAGCTCGAACAACCTTGCCCGACCTCGCCCGGATCCAGGGTGCCCTCGCCGACCGCTACCGCATCGAGCGTGAGCTCGGGGCAGGCGGGATGGCCACGGTCTATCTCGCGCACGACCTCAAGCACGAGCGCCAGGTAGCCGTGAAGGTGCTCCGCCCCGCGCTGGCCCACGCCCTCGGGCCCGAGCGCTTCCTGCGCGAGATCGCGACCACCGCCAATCTGCATCATCCCCATATCCTCCCGCTGTACGACTCGGGACGGGCCGTGGAAGCGTCCGGAGTCTTCCTTTACTACGTAATGCCGCTCGTCGAGGGCGAATCCCTGCGCGACCGGCTGACGCGCGAGAAGCAGCTCCCTCTCGACGACGCGCTGCGCATCGCGCGCGAGGTCGCCGACGCCCTGAGCTACGCGCACGGGCACGGCGTGATCCACCGCGACATCAAGCCCGAGAACATACTCCTCGAGAGCGGGCACGCGCTGGTGGCGGACTTCGGAATCGCCCGAGCCGTGAGCGGCGCCGGAACCGACCGACTGACCGACACGGGGCTCGCGCTCGGCACGCCGACGTACATGAGCCCGGAACAGGCTGCGGGAGACCCGAACGTGGACGGGCGCAGCGACCTCTACGCCCTCGGCTGCGTGCTCTACGAAATGCTGGCGGGGCAGCCACCGTTCACCGGTCCCACCGTGCAGAGCATCGCGCACCAGCATCTGACCGCCACTCCGCCTCCGATCACCCAGCTGCGGCCGGCAGTGCCTGCCGTCGTCGTGGCCGCCCTCGAGCGCTCGCTGGCCAAGAATCCGGCCGACCGCTTCAACCCGGTCGGGCAGTTCGCGGAGGCGCTCTCGAGCTCACAACCGCTCGCGCCTGGCGGCGTACCGGGGTTCTCGGGACGCCGGATGGCCCTGATCGGGCTCCTTGCCTTGTGCGCCCTAGCCGGGGCCCTGCTCCTTATCCGGAGCCTGGGCCAGCGTGACGCCATCCTGACCATCGGCGAGACCGTGCAGGTCACGCGAGATCCGGGATTGGAGGTCGACCCCGCGCTCTCGCCCGACGGCAGCCTGGTCGCGTATGCCGCCGGTCCGCCCACACGGATGCAGATCTTCGTGCGCCAGGTTGCTGGCGGCCGCACGATTGCGCTCACCTCCGATTCCTCCCAGGGGTACCGCTGGCCCCGGTGGTCACCGGACGGATCGCAGGTCGCTTACCAGGGGAACGCCGGCATCGCCGTCGTGCCGGCGCTTGGGGGACAACCGCGGCTCGTGGTGCGGCTCGGGGCTCAAGCCGCGGAGTCGACCACGAGCGCGTTCAGTCGACTCGCCGGATTCGCGTGGTCGCCGGACGGGCGGCGCATCGCCTACAGCACCGGCATCGGCCGTGACGTCACGGTGGCGCCGATCGGAGGAGGTGCCCCGACTCACCTCCCCGGCGTCCGCGACGTGCACTCGCTGAACTGGTCGCCCGACGGCACGAAGCTCGCCGCCGTGTCCGACAACCCGGTCTTCGTCTTTGGCGGCGCCTATTTCGGAAACGAGACAGCTTCGTCCATCTGGGTGCTGCCCGTGAACGGCGGGAGCCCTGTCCGGCTGACCGCGGACGAGCATCTGAACGTGAGCCCGCAGTGGGCGCCCGACGGACGACACCTGTTCTGGGTCTCGGACCGAGGCGGGAGCCGAGACGTGTATCGCATCCGGCTCGACGCGGCGGGCGCGCCCGCCGGCAGGCCGGAGCGGCTCACCACCGGAGCGGACGCCCATACGATCAGTCTTTCCGCCGACGGACGGCGATTGGCCTATGCCCGCTTTCGCGCCCTGTCGAACGTCTGGTCCATACCAGTGCCGACCACGAGGCCGGTGTCGTTCGCCCAGGCCCGGCCACTGACGACGGGCGACCAGACGATCGAGACCGTCGATGTCTCCCGGGATGGGAAGTGGCTGGTGTTCAGCTCGGACCGGAACGGCAGCTGGCAGATCTACAAGATGCCGTCGGCCGGGGGCGAGGCGATCCAGCTCACGACCGATTCGGTCGGCGCGTACAGCCCCGGGTGGTCGCCCGACGGGCGAATGATCGCCTTCCACTCCATGCGCACCGGCAACCGGGATCTCTACACGATGGAGGCGGACGGCTCCCAGGTGGTCCAGCGCACCGGCAGCCCGGCGCACGAGCTCGACCCGACATGGTCGCGCGACGGTCACGACCTGTTGGGAGAGGTCATCCCGGCCCCCGAGGCGTCCGGGGCCGCCGCGGACTTCCTTGCCGCCTCGACCTTCATTCTCGTCCCGCTGGAACAGGGGACGTCGCGAACGATTCCGGTCGCCGGAGACTTCGCCCACTGGTCGCCGACCCAGGACCTGATCGCGTTCCACAGCGCCGAGGGTCTCAGGGTGATGTCTCCCGATGGGGCTTCTCGTCTGCTGGTTCCGAACTCGCCCACGGGCGAAGAGGCCTTCTATGCCGCGTGGTCACCCGACGGCAAGACGGTCTACTACGTCGCCAAGGGTCCGGATGGCTCCTCGATCCGGGCCGTGCCGGTCACCGGTGGCGCCTCCCGACTGCTGGTGCGATTCGACGATCCCACCCGCCAGCACACCCGCTTCGGGTTCAGCACCGACGGCCGGACGTTCTACTGCACCATCGGGGCGCTGGAAAGCGACATCTGGGTTGCGCAGCTGGAGACGCGGTGATCACGGCACCACGCCCTGAGCCCGGCCGCCTCTTGCGCCCGCTGGTCGTGGCCCCCTCGGGCTGGCGGCGCTGGATGCCGGGGCTTCATGTCCTGCTCAACTACCAGGCAGGCTGGTTCGCGAGAGACCTGGTCGCCGGCCTGGTCCTGACCACGATGCTGGTTCCGGTCGGCATCGCCTATGCGGAGGCCTCCGGCGTTCCCGGTATCTACGGGCTGTATGCCACCGTGATCCCCCTCCTCGCCTATGCGGTGTTCGGTCCCAGCCGAATCATGGTCCTGGGACCCGACTCCTCTCTCGCGGCGGTCATCCTCGCGGTCGTGCTTCCACACGCCGCAGGCGATCCGAGCCGGGCCGTGGCCTTGGCGAGCTTAATGGCGATCGTATCGGGCGTGGTCTGTATCGTGGTCGGCCTGCTGAGGCTGGGGTTCATCACCGAGCTCCTCTCCAAGCCGATCCGCTACGGGTACATGAACGGCATCGCCCTCACGGTGCTGATCAGCCAGCTGCCCAAGATGTTCGGCGTCTCGATCGAGAGCGCGGGTCCCCTGCGAAACCTCTCGAGCATCGTCCGGGAAGTCGCGGTCGGGCACGCCAACTGGACGACATTTGCGATCGGCCTGGCCACGCTGGTGGTGATCCTCGTGCTCAAGCCCTTTCGGCGAATCCCCGGCGTCCTCCTCGCCGTGGCGGGAGCCACGATCGCCGTCGGGATGCTCGGCCTCGGCGTAACCGCCGGCGTGAAGGTGCTCGGTCCGCTGCCCCAGGGTCTGCCCTCCTTTTCCCTGCCGTGGGTCGGGCTCACCGACCTCGGGGCGGTGATCGTCGGGGGCTGCGCGACGGCGCTGGTCTCGTTCGCGGACACCAGCGTTCTCTCCCGCGTCTACGCGGTCAAGACCCGCAGCTACGTCGATCCCAACCAGGAGATGGTCGGCCTGGGGGCGGCCAATCTAGCGGCCGGCTTCTTCCAGGGATTCCCCATCAGCAGCAGCTCCTCCCGCACACCGGTGGCCGAAGCGTCCGGGGCCAGAACCCAGGTCACCGGCATCGTCGGGGCCGTGGCGGTCAGCCTCTTGCTCCTGTTCGCCCCCAACCTGATGCAGCACCTCCCCACCAGTGCCCTGGCGGCGGTCGTGATCACCGCGGCCATCGGGCTGTTCGAGTTCGCCGACCTCCGCCGGATCTACCGGATCCAGCGATGGGAATTCTGGCTGTCCATCGCCTGCTTCGTCGGCGTGGCCGTCCTGGGCGCCATTCCGGGGATCGGTCTGGCGATCGCCATTGCGGTCGGGGAGTTCCTCTGGGACGCCTGGCGTCCGCACTCCGCGGTGCTTGGGCGCGCCGACGGCGTCCGGGGTTACCACGATATCACCCGCTATCCCGAAGCCCGCCTCGTTCCGGGGCTGGTGCTCTTCCGCTGGGATGCGCCGCTGTTCTTCGCTAACGCCGAGCTGTTTCAGGAACGCGTGCTGGAGGCCGTGGCCAGCTCGCCCATGCCGGTCCGGCGCGTCGTCGTGGCTGCCGAGCCGGTCACGGACGTGGACGTGACGTCCGCGGACGTGCTGACCGAGCTGGAGCAGACCCTGGTCGAGTCGGCCATCGAGCTGCACTTCGCCGAGATGAAGGATCCGGTGAAAGACAAGCTCAGGCGCCTCGAGATCTTCAATCGCCTCAGGCCCGACTGCTTTCACCCTACCGTCGGCGCCGCGGTGGATGCCTACCTCGG
>DATCWW010000478.1:0-2856 GCA_036566145.1 Gemmatimonadales bacterium | reverse complement strand
GCGAGGGTCAGGGGGATCGCGAGCAGCGCCCCCATCGGTCCGAGCACCGCGCCCCAGACCAGCAGCGCGATCACGATCAGCAGCGGGGAGAGCCCCAGCCCCGACCCCATGATCTTGGGCTTGATCACATTGTCGCCGATGAAGTTGACCACGAAGAAGAGCCCGAAGAGGGCGGCCCCCCGGGCGGGACCGTGCTCCAGGAGGGTGAGAATGAACGGCGGGATCAGCGACAGCATGAAGCCGAACGGTACGAAGGCGAACAGGAAGCAGATCACCGCCCAGAGCACCGCGCCGTCCGTCCCCATGAGGAGCATGATGGCGAGGTCGATCACGGCGATGATCACGCCGATCAGGCCGTTCAGGCCCACGAAGCGGCGTACCAGACGCATCGCCTGGTCCAGCCTCGCCCGGACACTGCCCGCACCCGCGTCACCGGCCGATATGACGGGCATCTCGATGAGGAACAGGACGACCAGCACGATCGCCAGGAGCCCGTAGCCCACCAGGCCCAGGGCGGCCCCCAGCAGCCCGCCGATCCTGCCCATGATCTTGGCCGGGTCCGGCTTCATCGCCTGGTCCACGGCGATGCCTCGGGCGGCAAGCTTGTCGGTGACGTTGTCGACCAGCCCGCCGAGCGCGGCCTGATAGGTGGGCAGGTTCTCGGACAGCCGGCTGATCGACCGGGTCAGCACCATGATGAGGAGCGCGCCGCCCACCAGCGCGAGGACCGCGGTGAGCGCGATGGCGGCCCCCCGTCCCATCCCCCGCTGAGTGAGGATGACCGTGAGCGGCACCAGCGTGGTCGCCAGCAGGATCGAGAGCAGGATCAGATTGACGACCGTGGCGGTGGCCTTCATCCCAGCGGCGATGATCACGAGGCCGGCGACCAGCAACACCGCCCGAAGCAGCGGCGACCGTTCATCGATGTAGGACATAGTGCCTCCCGATCGTCGGACCTCAGGCTCTCACTGCTTCTGCTGCTGCTGCTGCTCCTGCTTCGGCGGCGGGAGCGCCAGCGTATCGGTCACCGGGTCCCAGCCACCGCCCAGGGCGCGATACAGCCGCACGATCGCCACCCGCTGCTCGCGCTGGAGCGACGACTCCTGTAGCTCGGCGTCGAGCTGCTCCCGCTGCGCGTCCAGGAGGTTGAGGTAGTTGTCCACCCCGCCCTCGTAGCGCTTCCCGGCGAGCACGACGGAGCGGCGGGCCGCGGTGGCGGCGCGCGTCGCCGCGTCGGCCTCCTCCCGCAACCGCTGCACCGACACCAGGCCGTCCTCGACCTCCTCGAACGCCGTCAGCACCGTGCGCTCGTATTGCCCGACGGCCGCCTCGGTCCGGGCCCGCTCGGCGGCGATCTGCTTGTGATTGCGCCCGGAGTTGAGGATGGGCTGGAGCAGGTTGCCGGCAATGTTCCAGAACCCGGTCCCTGTCTTGAACAACCGGCCGATATCGTCGCTCACGGTCCCGCCCGAGGCGGTCAGCGAGATGGTTGGGAAGAGTGCCGCGATCGCAGCTCCGATCCTGGCGTTGGCGGCGTGCAGCTGCTCTTCCGCCTGCCGGATGTCCGGGCGGCGCTCCAGCAGCTGGGACGGCAGCCCGGCCGGGATCACGTTGGGGAACTGCTGCTGGTTGAGCGGCAACCCGCGCGGCAGGTTCCCCGGCGGATGTCCCAGCAGCACGCTGAGCTCGTTCTCCTTCTGGGTCCGGAAGCGGAGCGTACGGGCAAGCGTCCCCTCCGCCACGGCCAGCGCGTTCTCACCCTGGCTCACGTCCAGCTCGGAGGTGAGTCCGCCCTTGAAGCGCGACCGGGCCAGGTCGAGCGACTGGCGCCGGATGCTCACCGACGAGTCGGCGATGGCCACCTGGGCGTCGAGGTCGAGGAGCTCGAGGTAGGCCCGCGCCACCTCGCTCACCACGATCAGGATCACCCCCCGACGCCCCTCCTCGGTCGCCAGCAGCGCGGCCTTGGCCGACTCGTTGAGTCGCCGCAGCCGGCCCCAGAGGTCCAGCTCCCAGCTCAGGCTGGCGCCGAGGAAGCCGAGCTCGTTCGAAGAGACCCCGGAGATGAGCGAGTCGGCGCCCTCGGAGTGCCCCAAGCGTCCCTGGATGTTGATCTGGGGGTACATCTCCAGCCGCTGGATGCCCAGCAGGGCGCGCGCCTCGTTCACCCGCGCGAGCGCGATATGGAGGTCCCGGTTCTCCTTGAGCGCGGTGCGGACCAGGCCCTGGAGCGTGGTGTCGCCCAGCACGGTCCACCACGGCACGTTGGCGAAGGAGGAGTCCCGGAGCGCCTGCGTGGTGTCCCGCCACGTCTCGGGCACCGGGACGGTCTCGGGCCGCTTGTAGTTGGGTCCCATCGCGCACCCGACCAGCAGCAGCCCCAGGGCGGTCCCGCGGTAGCCGAGGCGCATACTAGTGGGCCCCGGCCGAAGCCGCCGTCGCCGGCGTGGGCGTCGGACCCACCTTCGCCTCCTTCTTCTTGCCCAGCCCGATGCGCTCGACCATGGCGAAGAGGCCAGGGATCAGGAACACGCCGACCAGCGTCGCGATCAGCATGCCCCAGAACACGGCGGTGCCCATCCGGGTCTGCGCTCCGGCCCCGGCGCCGCTGGCCAGCACCAGAGGCACCACGCCCATGATGAAGGCGAACGCGGTCATCAGAATCGGCCGGAACCTGAGCCTGGCCGCCTCGAGCGCGGCGTCCTCGACCGACATGCCCCCTTCATGCTGCGCCTTGGCGAACTCCACGATCAGGATCGCGTTCTTGGCCGCGAGACCGACCAGCATGATCAGGCCGACCTGCACGAACACGTTGTTGTCGTAGCCCGCGAGCCAGACACCGAAGAAGGCGCCCAG
>DATCWW010000475.1:0-2951 GCA_036566145.1 Gemmatimonadales bacterium | reverse complement strand
GACTCGTCCTCCAGCGCGCGCAGGATGGCCGGCTCGCGGGCCGCGTCGTCGGGCAGCGCGTCCAGCGCGGCGAGCCGCTGCGCGACGGTCGGGGGTCCGTTCGGCGCCATCCGGCCTCCTAGATCGTGAACTGCTCGACCTGGGTCCGGAGCGAGTCGGACTCGCCGGCCAGGTTCTTGGCGGCGGCGTTCATCTGCTCCACCGCGGCGAGATTCTGTCGGGACACCAGGGCGATCGCCTCCACCGCCTTCACCACCATCTCGCCGCCGCGTTTCTGCTCGCCCACGGCCTCCGACATCTGGTGCGTCAGGTGGTTCATCTTCTGGGCGGCCACGCTGATCTCCTGGGCGCCGCAGGCGTTCTCCCGGACCGCGCCGGCGATCTGGCGGGCCAGGGCCTCCATCTGGTTCACCGTCTGCAGCACCTCGCGGGCGTCGGCCGCCTGCGCGTCCGCCGCGCGGGAGGCTTCGGCCACGAGCGTGGAGGTCTTGCCGATGGATTCCACGATCCCGGCGAGCACCTGCTCCATCAGGCCAACGGCGTGGCGGGTGTCCTTCTGGACCGAGTCGATCACGCCGCCGATTTCCTGGGTGGCCTGCACCGACCGCTCGGCCAGCCGCCGCACTTCGTCGGCGACCACCGCGAACCCCTTGCCCGCGTCACCCGCGCGCGCCGCCTCGATCGCGGCGTTGAGCGCCAGGAGATTGGTCTGATCGGCGATCTCCTCGATGACCTTCACGATCTTGCCGATCTCGTCCGAGCGCTCGCCGATCGTGGTGATGGAGATCTGGAGCCGCTCGCCGTTCTGGCGGGTGTCGCTCACCGAGCGGCGACTCACCTCGTCCACCGTGTGCATCCGCCCGGCGATCTCCCCCACGCTGCCGATCATCTCCCCCAGCGTCCCCGTGGCGGTCTCGACCGAGCGCAGGAGCACCTCTCCGTTCTGCGCGGTCTGGGTGAGGGTGACGCTCATCTGCTGGATCGACGCGGAGGTCTGGTCCACGTTGGCCGCGAGCGCCTCGGCGTTCCGGGCCAGGTGCTGCATCTGGGAGGCGATCTCCACCATCGTGCTGGAGGTCTCCTCGGTGGAGCTCGACTGCGCCTCGGCGCCGCGCGCCATCTGGGTGGAGCTGGCCGAGATCTCCTCCGCGCTGGTGGCGACGGTGCGGGAGGATGTGGAGATCTGGGCCACGATCGACCGGAGGTTCTTCACCATCTGCCGCATCGAGTGCTCCAGCCAGCCGATCTCGTCCCGCGACTGGCTCCGGATGTCGGCGGTGAGGTCGCCCTTGGAGACCTGCTCGGCGAGGATGCCGAGACTGGTGAGCGGGTCGGCGATCAGCCGCGCCAGGAGCAGCGCGATCCCCACGCCGAGCAACGCGGTCACCAGCATCACCAGCAGGAGGCTCGTGCGCGCGTCGCCGTAGATCTGGTCCGCCGCGGCCGTGGGCAGAGCGCCCTGCACGATCTGCGCGGAGGCGACGTTCATCCGATCGAGCCCCCGCAGCGCGAGCCAGCCGAGCACCGCCGTGCACGCCAGCACGGCGCAGAAGCCGGTCAGGATCTTCCGCCGGATGGTCCAGTCCTTGATCGTCTGTTCGAGCCGACCCGCCATATTCGTGTCCCCGGTTCGATGTCAGCGTTGCAGGAGCAGGACCGCGTCGAGGTCCAGCAGGATCAACAACCGGTCCGGCCGCCGGGCCACGCCGGCGAGCCAGTCGGCCTGCGGCGTCAGGATGTCCTCCGGCGGCGGCTGGACCGAGTCGGCCGGGATTCGCGTCACCTGAAGCACGGCGTCCACCAGCAGGCCCAGGATCCGTCCGTGCGCCTCGGTCACCACGATCCGGCTCTTGGGCGTGACCGCGGCCGTCGCGAGGCCGAGCCGGCTGCGAAGCTCCACTACCGGGAGAATCCGGCCCCGCAGGTTGGTGACCCCGCGCACGTGCTCCGGCGCCTGGGGCACCCGGGTGATCTCCCCGACCCGGATGACTTCCCGCACCCGCTGCACCGGGACGCCGTAGGCTTCGCGGTCGAGGGTGAAGGTGACCAGGTGGATCTCGGGCACCGGGGCGGCGACCTCCGCCGGCCCGCTGCTGCCCAGCTCATCGGCGAAGCGCAGGAGTGCGTCGCTCACGCCGGCACCCGCTGCTCGAGGATCCGGACGGGGTCGAGAATGCAGGCCACGCGCCCGTCGCCCAGGATGGTCGTGCCCGACACTACGTCGGGACGCCCCAGCGACGGATCGAGGCCCTTCACCACGACGTCCTGATGCCCGATCAGGCGGTCCACCAGAATTCCCCGCCGCCGCCCGCCCGAGCTGATCACCACGTAGAACCGCCGCCCCCGGTCGGACCGGGCGCCGGTGCCGAGCAGGGCCCCGCCGTCGGTCACCTGAATGAGCACGCCGCGCCAGACCGCCACCCCGCGATGGTTGATCTCGTGCAGCGCCTGCGGCTCGGCTCGGACCGTCGCGGCCACCTGCGCGATCGGGACCGCGTAACGCTCCTGGTCCACCTCCACGATCAGGGAGCGCACGATCGCCAGGGTGAGCGGGATATCCAGGAGGAACGCGCTGCCCTCGCCCGGCCGGGAGCGCACCGCGATGGTGCCGCCGAGGGCGCGGACCGCCGCCGCGACGACATCCAGTCCCACACCACGGCCCGCCAGCTCCGACACCCGATCGGCGGTGGAGAAGCCGGGTTGGAAGATCAGCGCGTGGGGATCGCTCTCTTCCCCCGCCGAGGTGAGCCCCAGCTCCACGGCACGATCGAGAATCCGCCGCTCGTTCAGCCCGCGGCCGTCGTCGGCCAGCTCGATCGCCACCCGGCCGGAGCGGGACACGGCGGCGAGGCGCAGCGCGCCCTCGTCGGGCTTGCCCGCCGCCCGCCGCTCGGCGGGCGTCTCGATCCCGTGCACCACGGCATTGGTGAGCAGGTGCAGCAGCGGCTCCC
>DATCWW010000453.1:0-7477 GCA_036566145.1 Gemmatimonadales bacterium | reverse complement strand
GCGGGCATAGCTCGGGGGATTGGGACATGACCAATGTAGGGCGTTTGCACACACAATCAAGACTGTGGAAGCGTTGTCTACAAACAAAACGCCACCCAACCACCGAGTGGAAACTGGTGGATAAACCCAACGTGCGTGAGGAATTCCGGCGCCGCGCTCCGGCTAGCCGCAACGCCACCAAACGTGGACTTCGCAAACGCCGAGCGATGCCTATGGGGATGAACAAAACGCAACGCGCCGCGGGGCCCGGACGGGACTGCGGAACCGACATTGGGCTGCGTTGCCCAACTCCAGGCTGGGTCTAACGGGTTCCACCGACGGGGGCCGAGCGACCAGCTCCTCCCGGCAGGGGGGTTGCGGATCGCCCCGTTGTTACGCATCTTGCGTTACGCATTAAGCGTAAGGAGAGCCCATGCCCCGCCGAGCCTTGCCGGCCAGCCCGAAGAACCCGTTCGAGTTCGGCCGGGAGCTGAACGCCGACGAGCTGGTGGACCGCGAAGCCGAGCTGGACCTGGTGCGCCGCACGATCGTGAATCGAGGACGGCTCTTCTTCATCGGACCCCGCCGCTACGGCAAGACGTCCATCCTCCACGCCGCGGAAGAGCTCCTGAGCCGTGAGGGCGTGGTGGTGCTCCGGCACAACGCGGAGGCGTACGAGTCGGTCGCGCTGCTGGCCCAGGCCCTGCTGACCGGCGCCGCCCGGCGGCTCGCCGGGACCGCCGAGCAGGTGTCGGCCTCGCTCCGCCGCCTGTTCGGCCGGCTCAGTCCCCAGCTCAGCTACGACATCGACGACCAGCGCGTGAGCGTCTCGTTCAGCCGGCTCCCCCGCGAGACCCCCGAGATCCCCCTGCTGGGTGAAGTCCTGGAGGGGATCGACCGGATGGCCGCCGAGCGCGAGGCGCCGACCGCGGTCATCCTGGACGAGTTCCAGCACCTGGTCGCCGAGGGCGGTGAAGCGGCCGAGCGCCAGCTCCGGGCCGCGGTGCAGCGGCACCGGCACGTGGGCTATGTCTTCTCCGGGTCGCAGACCCGGCTCCTCGCCGACATGACCGGCGACCCGGCACGGGCCTTCTGGAAGCTCGGCGAGCGCTACTTTCTGGGACCGATCCCGAGAGGGCCGTTCCGAACCGCGATGGAGCGGGGCTTCGTCGCGGCGGGGTTCGTGGTGGGGCCCGACGCGCTCGACCACATCCTCGACCGCGCGGAAGACGTGCCCTACAACGTGCAGCGGCTGGCGAGTGCCTGCTGGGAGGCGGTGCGGGTCTCGCCCGAGCCGAGCCTCACCGTGGAGCTGGTGGACCGGACGCTGGTGCATATCGTCCAGCAGGAGAACCCGGCCTATGTGCAGCTCTGGCAGAGTCTCACCAAGGCACAGAAGAAGGCGCTCAAGGCCGTGATCGAGCGGGGCGGGCGCGAGCTCCTGGGCCGCGAGGTCCTGCAGGCGCACGGCCTCGCCGCGTCGAGCATGCAGCGGGCGCTCCAGGCGCTCGACGCCCGGGGTGTGGTGCGGGAAGACGAGGATGCCGGGCGGGTCCGCTACCGGCTCGAAGACCCCTTTCTGGCTACCTGGATCGTCGAAGCGCAGCGGGTGTAGATTACCAAAGAGATTACTGCCTATAGCGCAAGGAGATACGATGGCCGGTGAGATCGACCTGTCCCGCCTTCGCGACCCCGCCCTCCACCCGATCGCCGCAAAGGTCGAGGCCGGCGAGCGCCTGGACGTCGCCGAGGGCGTGACGCTGTACGGGACCACCGACCTGCTCGGACTCGGTCTCCTCGCCGATACCGCGAACCGGCGCCGGAACGGAGACCGAGTCTTCTTCTCCGCCAACCAGCACATCAACCCGACCAACGTCTGCATTCTCCGCAACACCTGCGTGTTCTGCTCCTTCGCCCGGATGCCCAAGGAGGACGGAGCCTACACCCGGTCGCTGGAGGAGGTCTTCGCCGAGGCCGATCAGGCCCGCGGCATGCCGACCCGCGAGTTCCACATCGTGGGCGGACTCCATCCCAAGCTCCGGCTCTCGTATTACACCGACATGATCCGCGGGCTCAAGGAGCGGCACCCGAACGTCCATATCAAGGCGCTCACCGCCGTGGAGATCGCGCACCTGGCGCGGATCGAGCGCACCGGCGAGCGCGAGGTGCTGCTGGCGCTCAAGGAGGCGGGGCTCACCAGCCTGCCGGGCGGCGGCGCGGAGGTCTTCAGCACGGCGGTGCGCGCGACCATCGCCGAGCGGAAGCTCACCGGGGAGGAATGGCTGCGGGTTCACCGGGTGGCCCACGAGCTGGGCATACCGACCAACTGCACCATGCTCTACGGTCACGTGGAGACGGCCGAGGACCGGATCGCCCACCTCTCGATGTTGCGGGAGCTGCAGGACGAGACCGGGGGCTTTCTCACCTACATCCCGCTGGCGTACCACCCCGACCACAACGAGCTGGGCGAGGAGATGGGACGGGTGGGCACCGCGACGACCGGCTACGAGGACCTGAAGAACATCGCGGTGGCGCGGCTCTTCCTGGACAACATTCCCCACGTGAAGACCCACTGGCCCATGGTGACGCCCTTCCTCTCCCAGATCGCGCTCTCGTTCGGCTGCGACGACGTGGAAGGCACGGTGGTATACGAGCGGATCTACCACGAGGCCGGCGCGCAGACCGCGATGCACATGTCCTATCTCGAGCTGGTCCGGCTCATCCGGGGCGCGGCGAAGCGTCCGGTCGAGCGCGACAGCCTCTACCGCGAGGTGCGCGACCAGTTCGATGATCCGCCGCCGGAGCCTTCGCTCCGCCGCGGGGCCTCGCTGCCGGTGGTGCACGCGGCATGAGGGTCGGCCGGATTCCCTGGATCAACTGCTACCCGGTCTACGGCGCGATCGACCGGGGGCTGGTCCCGCTCCCGGGCGAGCTGGTGTCGGGGACGGCGTCGGAGCTCAACGATCTCCTCGCCGCCGGCGAGCTGCAGGTGAGCGTGGTGTCCGCGGTCGAGTACGCCCGCAATGCGGCCGCGTACCATCTGTTGCCCGACCTCGCGATCACCTGCGACGGTCCGGTGCACAGCGTCGCCCTCTTCGCGCGGCGCCCGCCGGCCGAGCTGGACGGCCGCACGGTGCTGCTCACCGCGAGCTCGCGCACCTCGGTCCTTCTGCTCGAGCTGCTCTGCCGCCACCGCTGGGGTGTCACGCCCCGGTTCGCCGTGGCGCGCGCGGAGGCTAGCGACCTGGAGTCGCTCGCGGGGCTGCCGCACGACGGGGTGCTCGTGATCGGCGACGCGGCGCTCATGCTCGCCGCGCGCGACCGCTACCCGGTGCGCATCGACCTCGGCGCCGAGTGGAAGGCGTGGACCGGGTTGCCGTTCGTGTTCGCCGTGTGGGCCGCTCGGCGGGACGCGGCGACGACGACGGTGCGGGAGATCCATCGCCAGCTCCTCGTCTCGCGAGAGTGGGGGCTCGCCCATCTCGACGAGCTGGCTCACCTGGCCGCGGAGCGGACCGGAGTGGCTGAGGCGGTGTGCCGGGAGTACCTGGGCGACCTCGACTACGCCCTGTCGTACCGCCACCTGGCGGGACTGACCGACTTCTTCAGTCGGCTGGCACAGGACGGATTGGTACCGGACGGCTCGCTCTCGTTCATCTCGGCGGCGTGAGGGGCGCAGGGGCGCAGGGGCGCAGGGGCGCAGGGGCGCAGAGAGAATGAATCACCATAAGGGCTTGTCAACATGACAGTTGTGGACCGCACCTCAAGTGAATTCAAAGCCCTGGTCGAGCTCTACGACCGGGCGCCGTTGCTGGAGCTCGGCCAGCTCGCCGACGCGGAGCGCTGGCGTCGCCACGCCGACCCGGTGGTCACCTACATCATCGACCGCAACATCAATTACACCAATGTGTGCGTCGCCGACTGCCAGTTCTGCGCCTTCTATCGCCGGCCCAAGCACGGCGAGGGATACGTGCTGAGCTTCGAGCAGATCGGCGCAAAGATCGATGAGTGCACGGCGATCGGCGGGGTGCAGATCCTCCTGCAGGGCGGGCACAATCCCTACATCCCGTTCGAGTGGTATCTCGAGCTGATGCGCTATATCAAGCGCCATCACCCGATTCACATCCACGGCTTCTCCCCCAGCGAGGTGGTGTTCTTCAGCGAGCGCTTCGGGCTCTCGGTCGCCGATGTGGTGCGGGAGCTTCGTGCCGCCGGCCTCGACAGCATCCCCGGCGGGGGCGGCGAGATCCTGGTGGACGAGATCCGGCAGCGGGTCGCCCGCAAGAAGGCCCAGACCGAGGAGTGGCTCGGGGTGCAGGAGGAAGCGCACCGCCAGGGGATGAAGACGTCCGTCACGATGATGTACGGCCTGGGGGAGACCACCGAGGACCGGGTCGAGCACTTGCTCCGGGTGCGCGAGCTGCAGGCCCGGACCGGCGGGTTCACCGCCTTCATCTGCTGGCCGCTCCAGCCCGAAGGCACGCCCGGCATGTCGGACATGCCCAAGACCGACGCCGTGACCTATCTCCGCACCCTCGCGCTCGGCCGGATCGTGCTCGACAACGTGCCGAACCTCCAGTCGAGCTGGGTGACGATGGGGCACAAGGTGGGGCAGGTCGCCCTCCGCTTCGGCGCCAACGATTACGGCAGCCTGATGATGGAAGAGAACGTGGTCTCCGCGGCCGGCACGACCTACCGCACCACGCTGGGCGAGATCGACCGTCTCATCCGGGACGCCGGCTTCCAGCCCCGCCGCCGCCGGCAGGACTACTCGGTGATCGAGGAGTCACAGGCGGCGTGAGCCCGGCATGACCCGCGTCGGCATCGGGTACGATTCCCATCGCTTCGTCGCGGGCCGGCCGCTGGTGCTGGGCGGGGTGAGGATTCCCCATGGCCGCGGCCTCGCCGGGCACTCCGACGCCGACGCCGTCGCCCACGCGCTCACCGACGCGATCCTCGGGGCCGCGGGCGCGGGGAACATCGGGCTGCTCTTCCCCGACAGCGACCCCCAGTGGAAGGATGCAGATTCCATGGAGCTGCTCCGCACCGCGCACGAGCTGGTTCGCGGGCGGGGGCACACCGTGGTCCAGGCCGATCTCACGGTGATCACCGAGGCGCCCAAGCTCGGCCCCCATCTCCCCGCGATGGCGGCGGCGCTCGCCGCGCGGCTCGGGCTCGCCGACGGCGCAGTGCACGTCAAGGCGAAGACCAACGAAGGGATGGGATTCATCGGTCGGGGGGAAGGGCTCGCGGTGATCGCGGTGGCTACCCTGGAGGCGCGCTGATCGAGGATCTGCTCGGGTGGCTCTCGGGGCTGCCGCCCGCGGCGGTGTACGCAGTGCTCGCTCTGCTGGCGGCGGTGGAGAACGTGGTGCCGCCGGTGCCGTCCGACGCCGCCGTGGCGCTGGGCGCTTTTCTCTCCCACCGCGGCCTCACCTCGCCACCGCTGGTGTTCCTGGTCACCTGGACCGCCAACCTCCTGGGCGCTACCGGCGTCTACTTCGCCGCGCGGCGATACGGGCGTCGCTGGTTCGCGACCGGCACCGGCCGCCGCCTCCTCGCGCCCAGGAGCCTCGCCGTGATCGAGCGCGAGTACATGCGCTTCGGGGTCGCCGGCATCTTCATCAGCCGATTCCTGCCCGGGGTCAGGGCCGTGGTCCCGCCCTTCGCCGGCCTGGTGGATCTTGGCTGGGTACGAACCCTCGGGCCCATGGGCCTCGCCAGTGCCATCTGGTACGGCGGCATCACCTTCGTCGGTGCGGTGGTCGGTGCCGAGTGGGAGCGGATCGTGACCATCATTGCGGGGGTGAACCGCACGCTGGCCATCGCGGCTGGCCTGCTGGCGCTGGCGGGAGTCGTCTGGTTCTGGCTCGCCCGGCGCCGCAGGAAGCAGGAGCGCGTCTGGCACGCCACCCGGGACGCGCTGACGCCGACGGCGCCATCGTTCATGGAAGGGACCGAGCTGGCCGAGGGCTCGGCCCGCGAGGCCGCGGCACTGCTGGTGCTGGAGCTGGCCTACGCCGACCCGGTGCTCACGCCGCGCGACCGCCAGGAGGTCGCCGCGCATCTTCGGGAGCGCTGGGGGTTCAGCGGCGAGACCCATCCGCCCGAGCCGCCGCCCGAGGAGGAGCGCCGGAGTCGATTCGCCGACTATGCGGCGATGGCGCGTGAGCGCTTCGGGCGCTCGCAGCGCCTCGCGCTGGTGGAGCGGATGTGGTTCGCCGCCTTCAGTGAAGGGGGTGCCATCGGCGCCCACGAGGATCGGCTGATGTCCACCGCGGCCGAGCTGCTCGGCGTGGATCGGGCCGAAGTGACCGAGGTGCGCCGGCGCCTCCGTCAGCAGCAGAGCCCGCGGTGATCGCCGAGATTCGGGACGCGGTGGATCGCGCCTTCTGGCTCGAGGGCTTCCGCGACTACCTCAGTCTCGAGGCGGGGCACAGCCGCAACACGGTGGATGCCTACCTCCGGGATCTGCGGCGGATGGGCGAGTTCGCGCTGGCGCGCGGGGTGCGCGAGCCGGGCGCGGTCACCCGCACCCACCTCCGCGATTTCGTCTACCTGCTCAAGGACCTGGGGCTCAGCGCCGCGACGATCCGGCGAAGCGTCTCCGCCATCCGCACCTACTACGGCTTTCTGGCCGGCGAGGGACGCGTGCGCAACGACCCCAGCGACCGGCTGGAGACCCCGCGCCGCGGCCGGGTCCTGCCCGACACGCTCACCGTGGCGGAGGTCGAGTCCCTCCTCGCGGCGCCGGGCCTCGACGACCCGCTCGCCTGGCGCGATCGCGCCCTGCTGGAGCTGGCGTACGGCGCCGGGATGCGCGTGTCCGAGCTCTGCGGCCTCGGGATTACCGACCTGCTGCTTACCGAGGGACTGGTGCGGGTGTTCGGCAAGGGCTCGAAGGAACGGCTGGTCCCGCTCGGACGGAACACGATCGGTGCGGTGTCGGTCTACCTGCATCAGCTCCGCCCGACCCTGGATCGGGGACGCGGCGCCGGCAGGGTGTTGCTCAACGCGCGGGGAGAGCCGCTCTCCCGCGTCGGCGCCTGGGGCATCGTGAAGCGGTCGGCCGAGCGTGCCGGGATCCGCAAGCGGGTCACGCCGCATACCCTGCGGCACAGCTTCGCGACCCATCTGTTGGAAGGCGGGGCGGACCTTCGCGCGGTGCAGGAGATGCTCGGGCACGCCGATCTCTCGACCACGCAGATCTACACCCACGTGGATCGGGAATACCTCCGTTCGGTCCACCGGCAGTTTCACCCCCGCGCGTGACGCCTCGGCGACGGATCCTCGGCGCCATGGTCGCCGCGGCGGCCGTGACGGGCTGTGCGCGATATCAGGCCCAGCCGCTCGATCCCGCACGGCATCCAGCCGAGCTCCGCGCGCGGCGGCTCGACGATCCCGCGCTGCTCGGGTGGCTCCGGCCGTACGCCGGAGCGCCGGACGGCTCACGGTGGAGCGATCGGCAGCTCGCCGTCGCCGGGCTTGCCTGGCGGGC
>DATCWW010000437.1:0-3481 GCA_036566145.1 Gemmatimonadales bacterium | reverse complement strand
CGGCAGGGCCGGCAGCAGCGCCAGTCGCATGCGCGCGACCTGCAGGTCGCGGGCGGATTGGGCGCGGTTCACCTGTGCCTGGGCCTGCTGGATCCGCAGGTCGTTGAGCTCGGTCTGGGTGGAGATCCCCTCGCGATAGCGGATTTCCGCGATCTGGTAGGCGCGCGACGCCTGCTCCTCGGTGCCGGCGCTCGCCTGCCAGACCGCTTCGGCGGCCTCCAGCTGGAGTTGGGCGTTCCGGGCATCCACCTGGGCCAGCTCGCGAGTCTGCTCCGCCCGGAGACGCGCCTCTTCCAGGTTGGCCCGAGCCACGTCCCGGTCGCCCCGGATGCGGCCGCCGGTGAAGAGCGGCAGCTGGACGCCCAGGGTGACGGCCCAATCTCCCAGGTAGTTGGTCCCGATCGGCGACACGGTGCCCGGGTAGCCAAGCTGGGCGTAATCCGACGACAACACGATCTGAGGCAGCCGCTGCGACTGGGCGGCTCGCAGCAGGCCTTCCTGCTGCGTCACCGCCTCGTTGGCCTGACGCACCGGGGCGCGCACGTCGGGCGACGTGTCGGCCGGGGTCTCCACCAGCTCCGCGACCCGGGCCGGCTGCACCAGAGCGGTGTCACCCAGCTCCGTGCTGAGGGCCAGCGTCTGATGCATCGGCAGGTTGAGGATCTGTCGGAGCCGATCGTAGGCCAGGTCACGGGCCGCCACCCGCTGAATGACCACGGGTCGCTGGTTGTCGCGGGTGACCCGGGCACGAAGCAGGTCGAACTCGGACTGGTTGCCCACGTTCCGGGCGAGCTGGGTCTGGCTCAGCGTGGTATCGGCCTGCTCCAGGTTCGCCTGGGCGATCGACACCAGCCGGTCCCCCAGAACCGCGTCGTAGTAGGCCTGGGTCACCTCGAGGAGGAGCTGCGCCTTGGCCGAGGTGAGCCCGACCGCCGCACTGCGGACACCGGCACCCGCCGCCCGCACCTGTCCGGAAACCCGGCCGCCCGCGAAGATGGTCTGCGAGAACGAAAGGCCGAAGCGATAGGTGTTCTCCCGCCCGAACGGCAGGTCGCTCCCGAGGCCGGCGAAGGGATTCGAGGTGCTGGCGCACCGCAACGCCGACTCGAGCGAGTCGATCCGCTGGTCCAGCGGAAGCCCGGGATGAGGAACGAAGTCGGGGCACTCCTCCGACGGGGCGGCGCTGGTGCCGTTGTCCTGCAGCGCGGAGAACTGGCTCTGCAGGGCCCGCTGAAAGGACGCGAGGCCGGTCAGCTGGGGGAAATATCCGCTCCGGGCGCGGCGTTGTTCCCCTTCGGCCCGCGCGATCTCCTGCCGCGCGATACCGACGGCCTCGCTCTCACGCTCGGCGAGATCGAGCGCCTCGACCAGCGAGAGCGGTTGCGGGGTGGCGGCCGGTGTCTGCGCGTGAACGACCGGGGCGAGGGACAGCAGCGCCAGCAGCGGCAGCGCGCGTTTCATCGGGCGGCCCCTCGCGGCTTGGGGTCGGCGCCGATGCCCCGGAGGAAGAGAGCGATGTACTCCTTGAGCGCCTTCTCTGGCTGGTTGGCATACAGGTCGGGCATGATGTCACGTCCCATCGCGTCCGCGAAGAGGGTACCGATCAGGAGCGCCGCGGCGGCCGACGGATCGAACTCGGCGCGGGCCAGGCCCCGCTGGCGTAGACGGGTCAAGTATTGGGTGAGCGCTCGCGCGGCGCGGACGGGGCCGCTGTTCTCGGGCACGAACAACCCGGGATGTTCCGCAAACTCCCCCATGCAGGTCCGAATCAGCGCCTGGCGCGCGCGCATGTCCGTGATGTGAGACCCGGCCCAGGCCAGGAGCTCCGCCATCGGATGGCTCGGGGTCTCGGGCAGCAGCTCAGCGCTGTGCGGGTCCTGACATCGGGCCAGCGCCTCGCGCAGCAGCGTGTCCTTGCTCCCGAAGTGCCGGAAGAGGGTGATCTCGTTGACGCCGGCCGCGAGCGCGATCCGCCTGGTCGTCGCGCCGCGATATCCGGCTTCGGCATACACTCGCGCCGCGGCGCTGAGCAATTCGTCCCGGACAGTCATGGGCGGCGAGTATAAAAGTGGCGGTGGAAGTGCGCAAGTAGTTGCTTACAGGAACGGTCGAAGAACAGAGAAGGGCCGGCCTCCCGCTCAGGCCGGAGTGGCGGACGGCTGCAGCGGGCGCAACCGCCGGATCGCCACAATCCCCGCGGCGGGGCCGAGGCCGAGCACCACGAAGGCCAGCCGCCATCCCACCACGTCGGCCAGCACCGGCACCAGCTGAATCGTGGCCATCGTCAGGAGGAATCCGAGCGAAGTCTGCAGGGTGAGGGCAGTGCCTACGGCGTGGGGAGGCGCGGCTTCGGAAACCATGGCGCTGAACTGCGCCGAGTCGGCGACCACGAAGAAGCCCCACAGCAGGACGAACGGGGTCAGCAGGAGAAGGCTCGTCCCGTAGAACAGCCCGGCCGCCAGGCAGCAGAGACCGCTCACGACCATCGCCTGAATCGTCACCGCGGCATACCCCACCCGCCGAGCGGCCCATCCGCCCCAGAGCGCTCCCAAGCCTCCGACCGCGATCGCACCGAACGCCGCCAGGTATACCCTGCTCGCCGGCACCGGGTGGCCCGTCGCGGCGCGCACCGCGGCGCTCGCCGCCAGAAATGCCGGCACCCAGGTCCACATGGCGTAGAGCTCCCACATATGACCGAGGTAGCCGAAGGTGGCGAGCCGGGTCTCCCGGTGGCGCGCGACCGTGGCCACGAGCCGCCAGGAGAACGGTCGCCGGGGAAACTGATGCGGGCCGTCCCGGTATCCGGTCGCGACGAGCACGGCCGACGCCAGCGCCGCGGTCGAGGCGAGCACGACGACGGTGCGAATGGCGGTGACATCGGCCGAGCGAACGAGGTACGGCAGCGCCTTCCCCACCGTGAGCGCGGCGACGATCGTGCCGATCGCGAGGCCGCGGTCGGTGCGAAACCAGCTCGCGGCCATCTTCATCGCCGGCGGGTAGACACCGGCCAGGCAGACGCCGGTGAGGAAACGGAAGACCAGGGCGTCGGAATAGCTGGCGGCGCCCGCGAGCCCCAGGTTGGTGGCGGCGCCCAGCAGGGCCGAGCCGGCGAAGTACCAGCGCGAGGGCAGCACGTCGGCGAGGTTGAGCACCGCGGCGCCGGCGGTGCCGGCAACGAAGCCGAGCTGCACCGCGGTGGTGAGCCACCCGGCCTCCGCGGCGGAGAGTCCCCAGAGCGCGCGGTACTGCCCCGACACGGCGCTCGCCGAGAACCAGAGCGACATGCCGAGGACTTCGGCCGCGGCCAGGAGGGCGAGGACGCGCCAGCGCGCGGGGGCGTCGTCGCTCAGCCGGCGGTCTCCATTCGGCGGGTGGCGGCTTCCCACTCGGCGAAGGCGAGGTCCAGCGCCTGGCGGGCAACCTCGAGCTCGGCGCCGATCCGCGCGGCCGCGGCGGCGCCCTCGGGAGTGAGATACAGGTC
>DATCWW010000423.1:0-2935 GCA_036566145.1 Gemmatimonadales bacterium | reverse complement strand
GCGGGCCGAGCCCGCTCAGCCGGCCAACCGCGACGTGGCGGATCTGCAGGCCAAGCTCGCCCTGCTCGACGTCTCGGCCCCGGTCGAGCTCGCGCCGATCGAGCCCGGCGCCGACCGCGCGGCCGAGTCGGGCGGCATGTGGCGCACCATGTCGTGGGACGGGGCCCGGAACGAGACCGGTGACGAGCTCCCGCACATCGAGGGGCTGCCGGTGATCCGGGTGCAGGTGCAGGCGACCGACCACGGCCGGCGGCCGCTCATGGTCGTGGCCCAGCAGCTCGCGTCGGGCCAGGTGATCGAGACCATCGAGGGGCCTGCGAGCGACGTCTCCCAGTTCCTCTCCCGGCGGGGCGATGGGGCCACCGCCCTGGCGCCGGGCGAGGTCGGACTCCCCACCGCGGCCGATCAGTCGATGGCGATGCAGGTCGGCGGCGATCGGATGCTGGCGGTCACCGGGGCGCTCCCGCCGGACAGCCTGCGCGCCATGATCCGCCGGATCAACGCGGAGATGCGGAGCAAGTGACCGGCGAGTAACACGAGTCGGTCATCCCGAACGAAGCGAGGGATCTTGCGCGGGCATCGCTGTGCGCCCGGCAAGATCCCTCGCTTTCGCTCGGGATGACAACTCGCGTTGACCGACCTCTTACCGCTCCCGCTCGCGCCGCTCGATCAGCTCCGGCGGCACGTAGTCCCCGGGGCCCTCCTCGTGATCGTACTCGGGCGCCGCGTGGAGGTGGGCCCGCTCGCGGTCCAGCGTGATCTCCGCCAAACGGGGCGAGACCATCGGGAAGGTACGGCCGAAGAGGGCATAGGCCACGAGATACAGTCCCAGGAAGAGCAGCGTGGGCCCCACTTCGGGTAACCCGAAGACCGGACCCGGCAGGGCGCTCACCGAGGGCAACACCAGCAGATACCGCTCGAGCCAGAGCGCCACCAGGCTCACCAGGGCGAAGAACGCCATCGTGGCGCGCACCTTCTTCGGCGCGACCCCCAGCAGGCCGAAGAAGGGCACGATGAACATCCCGATCCCCACCGCGGTCCCCACCGGCAGCCAGCTCCCCCAGAGGCGGGAGAAGACGAATCCGGTCTCCTCCGGCATGTTGCCGTACCAGATCACCAGGAACTGAGCCCACATCAGGTAGGTCCAGAAGATGGTGAACCCGAAGCACAGCTTGCCCAGATCGTGGCGCTGCTTGGGGGAGACCAGATCGGTGATCCCGAGATGTGACGCGCCGTAGATCATCAGGAGGGCCAGCAGCATGTGGGCCCCCAGGAAGGAGCCCATGAAGTAGAACGCGCCGAACAGGTTGCTGAACCAGTGCGGCTGGAGCGCCATGATCCCGTCGAAGGCGATGATCGTGCCCACGATGGCGAAGAGCACGGCGTATGTGGGAGCCAGCCGGTGGATCCGTGCCTCGTGCTCGTCGTGCGCCAGGGCGGAGCCGTCGTACCTCCCGATCCAGCGATCGTAGATCGCCCGGCGGCCCGGACCGGCCGCGCCGCGAGCGGCGAACAGGTCGGGCACCAGGTCGGCTCGGACCAGCTTCCACCCGACCCAGAACAGGATGGCGAGCCCCACGCCCATGCGCACGAACATCACCGGGTGGGAGAGCCAGACCGCCTTGCCGTGCTGCAGCTCGTGCAGTGCCGCCTCCATCGGCCCGTACACCGACTCGTAGCCGAGCGTAAACGTCAGCAACAGACCGAGGAACGAGATCGGGAGGAACGCCGCCGAGGCCTCGGCGAAGCGGATCACCAGCCCCGACCACTTGGCATTGGTGATCTTCTGCACCGCCGCGAAGGCCACGCTTCCCGTGGCGAGGCCGGTGAAGTACAGCCAGTTGACGTGGAACAGCTGCCAGGCGCGGTCCGCGTTGACGCCGGCGAGGGCGGTGACGAACAGGATGAGTCCCAGGATCGCCAGTCCGCCGCCCACACCGAGGAACACGTCGTAGCGCCCCGCCAGCGAGCGCTCCACCAGCCGGCGGTGAATCGGACTCGGGCTCATCGGGGGCGCCCTCCCGTGGAGCCGGTGGCGCTGGGCGTCGGCGGGATGGGGGCGGTCGCCGCGGCCGCTTCGGCCGCGGCCGGCGCGGCCGCCTGCAGCTTCCGCACGTGATTGACGATGGCCCAGCGGTCGGCGGGGAGATACACCTTGTCACCGTAGCGCGGCATGACCCCTCGGCCGTATCGAATGATGCTGTAGATGTACCCGTCGCTGTACGAGCGGGCCCGGCCGGTCAGCAGCGATGGCGCGCCGATCCGGCTCGACACCGGGCCCTTGGCGTCGCCCGCCAGCCCGTGGCAGGGCTCGCAGTAGGTGTTGTAGAGGGTGTCGCCCGCCGCGTCGACCTGGCGGGGGATGACGGCCACCGCCGGCCCGCCCGGCGAGGCGTGCCCCTCGGCCCCCGCCGCGAAGGGATTCTTGAGCGCGTCGGCCGAGGCCACCTTGCCGCTGGTCCAGTCGGCGGACCAATCCGGCTCGCCGCCCGAGACGGGCACGGTGCCTTCGGGGGTGTAGCGGGGCACGTCGGCGGTCTCGTAGGGCCGGATGTAGCGGGCCGTGATCATGTGATCGAACCAGGGGATCACGTGCCAGAGGTCATCGGGCGAGGGGATCTTGTAGTAGTACAGATCGCAGCCCGTGAGGGCGAGCGCGAGCAGGACCGCCCCGAGGACCTTACGCCCCTTCATGCCGCACCTCCACCGCTCCGGCGGAGCGAAGCAGCTGCTCCAGCGCGCCGGACTGCTCGGCACCGGCCGGCACGAAGATCCCGATCTGATCGTCGCTGAAGCGGGGATCGTAGGCCGCTCCCCGTTTCCTCAGCAGCACCGAGAAGAGCCCGACCGCGGCGACGGTGCTGAGCGCGCCGCAGAGAATCGTGAGCTCGAAGGCGATGACGATGTAGGGCGGAATCGAGCCGATCGGCTTTTC
>DATCWW010000418.1:0-5301 GCA_036566145.1 Gemmatimonadales bacterium | reverse complement strand
CGGCAGGTCCACCCCGAGCATGGACGAGCGGGCCGGGAAATCGAGCAGCAGCTCTCCGGGGGCCAGCCCGACCTCCTCCGCCAGGGCGTCCTCGACCCGCTCCAACAGGCCGGGCTCGTCCACCAGCCAGGGCTGCACCCCCACGGGAACGTCGCTGGCGGGAAGGTCCAAGGCCCGCTTGTGGAGCCGCCTGGCGCGGATGGCCGACGCCAGCGGCTCGCCCTCGCGAGACAGCAGCTCCATGAGGCCGTCGTCGGTCGCCTCAGCGATGGCCTGGGCGGTCAGCACTCCCCGCGCCACGGCCCGGCGCACCGCTCGCTTGAACATACAGGTGGCGGAGCGGACCGCGTGATGCCAGTACACGTTGCGGTACATCTGGTACTTGGCGAAGAGCAGGGACTCGAGCGCGCTCACGCCCTTCTCCTGCACGCCCACCTCGAACCGGCCCTGCTCCGTCACCACCAGGGTGAGGGTCGAGAGCAGCCGGTCCACGTCCACCGTGCCGTACGGCACCCCGCACATCCGCGCGTCGCGGCTCAGGTAGTCGATCTTGTCGAGGTCGAGCGATCCCGAGATGAGTCCTTGCAGCGGGCTGTCGCTCGTGCCGCGGATGAGGGCGCCGATGGCGCCGGCGAGGTCCGGTCCTCCGATTCGCCGCAGGCTGTCGCCCAGCTCTCCCTGGGTGAGCTTGGCGACACCGAGCGCCTCGTGGTGGGGGAACCCCGCCTCCTCCAGCGCATGCGAGAAGGGGTAGTGCCCGATGTCGTGGAGGAGGGCGGCGAGGCGAACCGCGAGGCACTCGTCTTCGTCCACTCGAGCCAGCTCGCCCCGCTCCTCCAGCGACGCCAGGGCGCGCTTGGTCAGGTGGTACGCGCCGAGCGCGTGCTCGAACCGGGTGTGGGTGGCCCCGGGATAGACCAGGAAGGCGTGCCCGACCTGGCGCACATAGCGCAGGCGCTGCATGGCCGGGGTGTCGAGGACCAGCAGCGCCGAGCGGTCGAGTCGGATATTGTCCCACAGCGGATCGCGGATGATCTCGAGCTCCGCGCCGCCGCGGGTGACGCTCACGCCGTGGGGCCGGCCGCCGCCACGGTGTCGGGGACCTGGCTCCGGTATTGCTCGAAGTTCTCCCGGAACATCGTGGCGAGCTTCCGGGCCTGGGCGTCGTAGGCCGCCGGGTCGGCCCAGGTCTGCCGGGGGGTGAGCACCTCCGCCGGCACCCCGGGGACCGCCACGGGCACCTCGACGCCGAAGACCGGATCGGTCCGGAACGCGGCCTTGTCGAGCGCGCCGGACAGCGCCGCGGCGACCATGGCCCGGGTGTGGGCCAGCCTCATCCGCGACCCGGTGCCGTACGGGCCGCCGGTCCAGCCGGTGTTCACCAGCCAGACCTTGGCCCCGTGCCGGGCGATCCGCTCGCCCAGCATCCTGGCGTAGACTCCCGGAGCCAGCGGCAGGAACGGCGCGCCGAAGCAGGCCGAGAAGGTGGCCGACGGCTCGGTGACGCCCCGCTCGGTCCCGGCGACCTTGGCGGTGTAGCCCGAGAGGAAGTGGTACATCGCCTGATCGGCGGTGAGCCGGGCGATCGGCGGCAGCACCCCGAAGGCGTCCGCGGTCAGGAAGACGATGTTCCTGGGCGGCCCGCCGGCGCCGCTGGGCTGATGATTCGGGATGTAGTGGATGGGATAGCAGGCGCGGGTGTTCTCGGTGATGCGGTCGGCGTCGTAATCGACGCCCCGCATCGCCGGCTCGAGCACCACGTTCTCCAGCACGGTCCCGAACATCCGGGTGGCGGCGTAGATCTCGGGCTCGGTCTCGGGACGGAGCCGGATGACCTTGGCGTAACAGCCGCCCTCGAAGTTGAAGACGCCCCGGTCGCTCCAGCCGTGCTCGTCGTCGCCGATGAGCCGGCGCGCGGGGTCGGCGGAGAGGGTCGTCTTGCCGGTGCCGGAGAGGCCGAAGAAGATCGCGGTATCGCCGCTCGGCCCCACGTTGGCCGAGCAATGCATCGGCAGCACGCCCTGGGCCGGCAGCAGGTAGTTGAGCGCGGTGAAGATCGACTTCTTCATCTCGCCCGCGTACCGGGTCCCGCCGATCAGCACCAGCTTCTTGGCGAAATTGAGGACGATGAACGTCCCGGTGCGGGTGCCGTGCCGGGCCGGGTCGGCCTGGAAGTCGGGCGCATGCAGGACGGTGAAGCCGGGGCGGAACTGGGCCAGCTCGGCGGGCATGGCGCGGATGAACATGTTCCGGACGAACAAGGCGTGCCACGCGTTGGGTGTGATGAACCGCACGGGCACCCGGTACGCCGGGTCGGCGCCGCCGAACAGATCCTGGACGAACAGCTCCCGGGCATCCAGATAGGCCCGGACGTCCTCGTGCAGCCGCTCGAACGCGGCGGGGTCGAGGCGGGGGTTCTTTTCCCACCAGATCCGGTCGGCGCTGCCGGGCTCCTCGATCAGGAACTTGTCCTTGGGCGACCGGCCGCAGTGGGGTGCGGTGACCGCGGCGAAGGCGCCGGCGTCGGTCAGCGCCCCTTCGCTGCGCTGCAGGGCATGCTCGATCAGGGCGGGCGGGGTGAGATTGGCGTGGATCCGGATGGGGAAAAGGCCCTGGTCCACGAGGGTGAGGCTCTCACGCTGCATGACTGTGGTCTCGGTCATACGCTCCCGTGCGCGTTCCGCGCGTCAGAGGGCCGGCCCGCCCGCCCTGGGGGGCCGTCGATGGAGCGGAAAGATCGACGGGAGGGCCCCCAGGTGCAACCTGATGCCTTGGTTCCGGGGGTGACGAGCAAGTCTCAGGCCCCCGGCGAGAGCGGGGTGGAATGCTTAGGGCCGAACTGGTTCCAGCGTCGGAGGATAGTGGTAGATGGCCTCGATGGTCCCCCGGTCCTTGGCGCTGGGCGCCTCGACCCGGGGATCGGCAAACATGATGTCGTCCGGGTTGGGCGAATGCTGGAAGATCCCGAGCGCATGGCCCAGCTCGTGGATGGTGGTGAGCGCCAGGCAGGTCTGGGTGGCCGGCTCGTCTTCCGGGAGCACCGGGTCGATGAAGACCCGGATCGGGACCAGGAGCTGGGTGTGGTCGTCGCTCACCTCCAGATCGGTGGCTCCGGAGCACTCCGGCGCCATGCTGTGCAGGCGGCGGACCCCCAACGTCAGGTTCGGGGCCGAGTTGGCGAACATCAGCACGTCGGCCGTGCTGGAGTCGCTCACCATCTCGCCGCGAAATTCCCGATAGAGGAAGCCGGATTCCCACACGCCGATCGCTCGCTCGGCGAACCCCGGGAGGCCGGCCGCGTCTTCGGCCCAGATACGCACCGGCAGCCGGCTCTGGCTCCAGAAGAAGCTGAGGGTGTCGGTCCCGCCGCCCACCCCGGGCACGAACAGCCGCCACTCGTAGAGGTCGGTACGCTCGGGCGAGGCGATGTCTCCGCAGGCCAGCGCGCCCAGGGCGGCCGCGCCGAGGATCAGCCGACGCGTGGCGGCGCTCACCGGAGCCCCCGCGCGATGCCGACCGTGAGGGAGACGCGACCGACCCCCTGGCTGTGGGAGAAGCCGCGGGCCTCCAGCTCGTCAGTGGTGAACCGGTGATAGTCGTAGCGCGCGGAGGCGATCACGTCCCACTGGGCGTGCACCGGATATCGGTAGTCGGCGCCGCCGGCGGCGAGAAAGCTGGTCGGGCCGCCCCGGGCGAAGATGCCGCTCTCCTCGCTCGGCCAGTACGCGACGCCGCCGAGTCCCACGTGCCAGCGCAGGCGCTCGACCACCGGCCCTTCCAGGAACGCGGTCAGAGTGCCGGTCCGGAGGGTGCCGAGGTCGGTGTCCACGCTGTTCTCGGTGGCGTGAAAGCTCCCGCTCGCCACCGCGGCCTCGAGGCCGGCGCGGAACCCGGTTCCCACCGGCAGCGAGCCGCCGAACGCCACCATGGGAGCGATGGATTGTTTGACGGTGATCGGGCTGGTGATGAAGTCCTGCAGCAGCTTGCTCGCGCCGACCGCGCCGACCCGGACGAAATAGTTCGCCTGCGCCTGCACCGGGGGCGCCCCCGCGGCGAGCAGGAGAAGACAGCTCCACATGGCTTTGGGCATCGGTGCAAGATGGGCGGGCCAGGTGTGACGGTCAACGCGGCCCCCGCGCATAAGCGCGGAGCCGTCGCAGCATGCGACGATCGAAGGTGACCTCATCGTCGCCCTTCGGCGTCTCGATCACCTTGACGATCTGCTCGAACCGCGGATCGCGCATGATCCGGCGAAACGGCTCCGGACCGAGCGACCCTTCGGCGATGAGCGCGTGACGGTCGCGCCGGGAGCCGAAGGGGGTCTTGGAGTCGTTGAGATGGAGGCAGCGGAGCCGCTCGAGGCCGAGGATCTCGTCCCACCGGCGCCAGACGCCGTCGTAGTCGCCGCCCAGGTCGTATCCCGCCGCATGCAGGTGACAGGTGTCGGCGCAGAACCCCACCCGGTCCCGCACGTCCTGGCCGATCCGGGCACGGAGCGCGGCCAGCTCCTCGAAGGTGCTGCCCAGCGCCGTGCCGCAGCCGGCCGTGGTCTCCAGCAGCACGCCCACAGGACCGGGTACGGCGCGGAGACAGGCAGTGTATCCCTCCGCGTTCCGCATCAGTCCGGCCTCCCGGCCGTCGATGAAGTTCCCCGGATGGGAGACGACCCAGGGGATGCCCAGCGCCGTGCACCGGGTCAGCTCGGCCACGAACGAGGCGCGGGAGCGCTCGGCCAGCGTCGGATCGGGCGTGGCGAGGTTGATTAGATAGGAATCATGCGCCACTATAGTGGTGATGCCGCTCCGCTCCCAGGCGCGGCGGAACTCCCCGCAGGTCTCCCGCGCGAGGGTCGGCTCACGCCACTGATTGGGTGTCTTGGTGAAGACCTGGATGGCGGTGGCCCCGATGGCGGCGCCCCGCGCGGGTCCCTTCGCCATGCCGCCCTGCACGGAGACGTGCGCCCCGAGGAGACCGCCCGCCCGGGCACCGCGCTCTCTCATCCGGTCCGCCGATGACGAATGGTTTGGCTCCCGACCCGGTGATCCGTCCCCATGTCCTGCTCGCGGGTGACGCGGCCGCGAGGCCGCAGGGACTCGAGCGAGCGTTGACCCGGGCCGGCTTCGTGCTGGTCGAAGTGGAGGAGGCGTCCAGCGGTCAGCCGGTGGACGCGGTGCTCCTCACCGTATCCGACGCCGATCCGGCGCGGCTGCGGCACCTGCTGCCTCCGGACGATGCGCCGCCCCGCGTCGTGCTCGTCGCGGCGAGCGACCCGGAGGCTCCCGCGGCCGCGCTCTCGGCCGG
>DATCWW010000391.1:0-4349 GCA_036566145.1 Gemmatimonadales bacterium | reverse complement strand
CCGGGCCCGCGCCGTGCGCGCCAGGAGGGGCGACCAGCGCCGGGCCATCCGAATCCGCCGGCCCCGTCCCAGCCAGGCCGCGAGGCCGAGCGCCAGCGCCACGGCCGGCGCGAGGAAGACGAGCAGCGGGGCGTCGAAGCTCATGGGACCCGGACCACCAGCGTGCTGCCGACCAGGAGCTCGAGCGCCAGCGCGCAGAGCCCGAGCGCGATCAGCGGCCGGGTGGCCTCGTCGTAGCGGGTATAGCGGGTGACCTGAATCGGGGTCTTCTCCAGCGCGTCGATCTGACGGAAGATGCGGCTCAGCGCCTCGCTGTCGCGGGCCCGGAAATACCGGCCCCCGGTCTTGGCCGCGATCTCCCGGAGCAGCGGCTCGTCGATCCGCACCGGCAGGAGCTCGTAGCGGAAGCCGCCCAGGCCGCGCCCGGTGGGGATCGGCGCCTCGCCGATGGTGCCGACGCCGATGGTGTACACCTTGATCCCGAAGGCGGCGGCCGTCGCCGCCGCGGTGCGGGGATCGATCAGCCCCTTGTTGTTCTCTCCGTCGGTCAGCAGCAGGATCACCTTCGACTTGTCGGGCGCCTTCCGGAGGCGATTCACCGCGGTGGCGAGGCCGCTGCCGATCGCCGTGCCGTCCTCCAGGCTCCCGATCTTGAGGTCCATCACCGCCTGCTCCACCACCGGGTAGTCCAGCGTGACCGGGACCTGGGTCAGCGCCTCGCCGGCGAACGCGACCAGGCCGATCCGGTCGGCGCTGCGGCCGCGGATGAAGCCGACCGCCTGCCGCTTGGCCACCTCGAGGCGGTTGGAGGGCGCGAAGTCCTCGGCCAGCATGCTGCTGGAGATGTCGATCGTGATGACGATCGCGATCCCCTCCTGCTTCACCTCGACCGTGTCGCCGCCGATCTGCGGGCCGGCGGCGGCGAGAACGAGCGCGGCCAGCGCCGCCGCGCGGAACGCCGGGGGCAGCACGACCCACCAGCGGTTGGCGCTCACCGTGGCCGGAAGGGTCACGTCGCTGAACCGCGCCGCCGGCACGTCCTGGCGACGGCGGCGCCAGTACCAGAGCGGCAGCGCGAGCAGGAGCAGGAGCAGCCACGGCCGCGCGAAGCTCACGCGGCCTCCGCTCCGAGGCGCGGCTCCAGCTCCGCCGCACGGCGGGCCAATCCGACCGCATCGGTCACGGAGTCGATCCCGAACCGGGCCTGGTCGAGCGATCGGAGGAGGTCGCCCAGCTCGCCCAGGGGCCAATCCGGCCGTCGGGCGCGCAGGTGGGCCAGCAGGGCGTCGGTGTCGAGCGCCGGCGTGGCCCCATCGGCGCGTCGGGCGATCACGCTCCGGAGCCGCACCGTGGCTGCCGCGGCCACCGCGCGCGCTTCGCCGTCATCGGCCCAGCGCTCGAGGGGCGGTCGGGCGGGATCCACCAGCTTGGCCAAGGGCCGGGGGCGCGGCTTTCCCCTTCGGCGCCACCACCAGTGGAGCGGGAGCAGGAGCAGGATGGCCAGCGCCACCAGGAGGAGCGGCACCAGCGGCGAGCGGTCGGTGAGCGGGACGAAATCGGCGCGAGGCTGGGGCCGGAGCGCCGAATCCGGAGCGGCGGGCAACACGCTCGCCACCTGGACGATGACCCGCGCCGGAGGGAGCGAGTCCACCCCGCCGTTCGCCGCGAGGAGCAACGGGCCGGGCACCTCCAGCGTGCGCGGCCCGGTTTCCCAGATGACGACCGGGTAGGCGATGTCGGCCGTGCCCCCGCGGGTGACGACTCTGGGCGGGCCCAGCAGCTCCACCGGATCGTCCGGGTGCCAGTCGGCCGGGCGTACCGTGCGTCCGGCCGGCAGGTCGACGGTGCGGGAGACCCACACCGTATCGCCGACGGTCGGAAGGCCGGCGCCGCTCTGGATCGGGTTCATGCCCGGTGGATCCGGCGGGCTCGCCGGGCGAAGGCGCGCCGGAGCGGGAGCGCGTAGGGGGTCCCGGTGGCGAGCGCCACCTGGTCGGCCCCGACCGACGCGAGGATGCGCGCCCGCTCCTCCAGCCGACGCCGGGCCAGCTCGCTCACCCGGGTGCGCACCTCGCGGCTGCCGGTGTCCACCAGCACGCGGCGGCCCGATTCGGCGTCGAGCATCTCGATCCAGCCGGCGTCGGGCAGGTCGTGCTCCCGGGGGTCGTCCACCGTGATCGCCACGATCTCGTGGCGCGCCGCGAGCCGGCGGAGCGGCCGTTCCCAGCCCTCGGCGATGAAGTCGGAGAGCACCACCACGATACTGCGGTGACGCAGGAGCCGGCTGGCGTAGGACAGGCTGGCCGCCAGATTGGTGCGGCGTCCCGCCGGCTCGAAGGCGACGAGGTCGCGGATGACCCGGAGAGCGTGGCGTCGGCCTTTCCGCGGCGGAATCACCCGCTCCACCTCGTCGGCGAAGAGCAGCGCGCCGACTCGGTCGTTCTGATATGCCGCCGCCAGCGCCAGCACCGCCGAGACCTCGACCGCGAGCCCCGCCTTGGTCATCGGCTCGCCGAATCGCGCCGACCCCGACTGGTCCACCACCAGCATCAGGGTCAGCTCCCGCTCTTCGGTGAAGGTCTTCACGTAGGGGCTCCCGAGCCGGGCCGACACGTTCCAGTCGATGGACCGGAAGTCGTCGCCGTGCTCGTAGGCCCGCACCTCGGCGAACTCCATCCCCTGTCCCCGGAAGACCGAGCGGTACTCGCCGGCGAACAGCGTGCCCACGAGCCCGCGGGTGCGGAGCTCGATGGCCTTCACCTGCCGCAGAATTTCCGGGGACACGGTCATAGAGAGGAAAGGGGAAAGGCGAAGAGCGAAGGGGGAATGCCCGGGGCGTCGTCGCGATTCCCCTTCCCCTTTCGCCTTTCGCCTTTCGCCGTCACGGGACCTTAACGGCCCCCAGCACCCGGCTCACCACATCATCCGTCGTCACGTCCTCGGCTTCGGCCTCGAACGTCAGCACGATGCGGTGGCGCAGGACGTCCGGGGCGAGCGCGCGGACGTCCTCGGGCACGACGTAGTTGCGGCCGCGGAGGAAGGCGTGCGCGCGGCCCGCCTGCGCCAGGGCGATGGAGGCGCGCGGCGAGCCGCCGAAGGCGATCAGGGGCTTGAGGTCCAGCAATCCGACCGACGCCGGCTCCCGGGTGGCCCGGACCAGGTCCACGATGTAGTCCACGACTTTCTGGTCCATGTAGAGCCCGGCGATGGCGCTCCGCGCCGCCAGGATGGCCTGCGGTTCGAGCAGCCGCTCCACCGGGATCTCCTGCCCGCCGCTCATCCGGAGGAGCACCTCCTTCTCCTCGTCCCGGCTGGGATACCCCACCCGGACCTTGAGCATGAAGCGGTCGAGCTGTGCCTCGGGCAGCGGGTAGGTCCCCTCGTTCTCGATCGGATTCTGGGTGGCGAGGACCAGGAACGGCTCCTCCAAGGGGAAGCTGGTGCCGCCGATGGTGACCTGGTGCTCCTGCATCGCCTCGAGCAGCGCGGCCTGAACCTTGGCCGGGGCCCGGTTGATCTCGTCGGCCAGGATGATCTGGGCGAAGAGCGGCCCCTTCTTCACGTGGAACTCCTGGGTCTTCTGATCGTAGACCATGGTGCCGATCAGGTCGGCCGGCAGGAGATCGGGAGTGAACTGGATCCGGGAGAAGCTGGCGTTGATGATCTCGGAGAGGGTGCGCACCGCGAGGGTCTTGGCCAGCCCGGGAACGCCCTCGAGCAGGATGTGGCCCCCGGTGAGCATGCCCACCAGCAGGCGCTCGACCATGGCATCCTGCCCGACGATCCGGCGCGATACCTCCTTGAGGATGCGGGGGACCGGCAGCGACTCCGCCGGCTTGTCGGTCAGCTTCGGCGCGCTCACGCGAGTAGACTCCGTTGGACGCGGTGGTGGAAAATTAGCGTGCTCCGAGGGCGCCTGTCATCCCGAGCGCAGCACGGGATCCGGCCCGAGGTTTCGTAACGGCGCAACCCGCGTGCCGGTTTCACTCCTCCTCCGGTGTCATCCGGATGGCCCGGTACAGTCCCGACTCCTCCGCGGGGGTGAGCGGCCGGGAGCGACCCGGCGGCAGGTCGCCCAGCCGGACCGGCCCATAGGAGAGTCGCGCGAGCCGATCCACCTTGAGGCCCATCGCCTCGGCCCAGCGGCGCACGATCCGGTTCCGCCCCTCGCTCAGGGTGACGTCCAGGATACTCCGCCCTTCCGACCCGGGCCGGACCCGCACCTGATCGGTCACCACCGGCCGCCCGTCGATCACCGTCCGGCGCCGCGCCGCCTCGGCGATCTCGGCGGCGGGGCGCCCGTGGACCAGCGCGGTGTACCGGCGGGGAATCCGATAGCGCGGGTGCGT
>DATCWW010000380.1:0-8131 GCA_036566145.1 Gemmatimonadales bacterium | reverse complement strand
CCGCACCGGCGAGCGTGGGGCGTCGGAGTTCAGGGAGGAGGAGTTCCCGGAGCTTCGGGGCACGGCGTCGGCGCGCGGCTGACGCGCACCATGAGGGAGACCGCGACACCGCCCACCGCCTCGCCGCCTACTCCGACGCCGTCTTCGTCGTCATCGTCACCGTCATGGTCCTCGAGCTCGACGCCCCCGACGTCCCCTCGTTCTCGGCGCTCCTCCCCCTCTGGCCCACGGCCGTGAGCTACGCGGTGAGCTACCTCTTCATCGCGATCATCTGGATCAATCACCACTACCTCATGCGCCTGGTCGGCGCGCCGTCGCTCCGCCTCATCTGGAGCAACTTCGCCCACCTCTTCCTGATCTCGCTCCTCCCCTTCGCGACCGCCTGGCTCTCGCGGATGGCTACCATACCAATGGTCCCCACATGTGGACGGCCCCATGTGAGCAGGCTCACACGCCGTGGCTACGCCCGTATTTAGGTTTCGCGCTTAGCCCGCTTTCAGCACCTCCGGAACCGAGGCTCCTCCATGTCCGATCTCCCCCGCTGGCCCCGCACCCCCTCCTCCAACCAGCCCTACAGCCGGCAGGGGCTCGACAAGGCCTCCCGCCTCCGCGGCGCCACCGTCACCGAAGGCCTCTGCCCCTACTGCGCCGTGGGATGCGCGCAGCTCATCTACACCAAGGGCGGCGAGCTGATCGACATCGAGGGCAACCCCGAGAGCCCCATCAACCAGGGCACCCTCTGCCCCAAGGGGGCCAATACCTACCAGCTCGCCGTGAACCCGCACCGGGTAACCCAGGTCCTCTACCGGGCACCGCATTCCGATCACTGGGAGACCCGCCCGCTCGACTGGGCGCTCGACCGCATCGCCCAGCGGGTGAAGGAAGTGCGCGACGCGGACTTCACCGGACGAGACGACCGCGGCCACCTGCTCAACTCGGTCCGCGCCATCGGCACCCTCGGCGGGGCGACGATCGACAACGAGGAGAACTACCTCATCAAGAAGCTCTTCGCCGGCGGCCTCGGCGTCATCTCCATCGAGAACCAGGCGCGCATATGACATAGCGCCTCGGTGCCCGGTCTGGGCACGTCATTCGGCCGCGGCGCGGCCACCAACTACCAGCAGGACCTGGCCCACAGCGACTGCATCCTGTTCATGGGCTCCAACATGGCGGAGGCCCACCCGGTCGCCTTCCGCTATCCGATGATGGCGAAGGCGCGAGGCGCGACCCTCATCCACGTGGACCCGCGGTTCAGCCGCACCTCCGCCCTCTGCGACGTGCACGTGCAGATCCGGGCCGGCAGCGACATCGCCTTCCTCGGCGGCCTGATCAACCACGTCCTGACCCACGACCGCTGGTTCAAGGAGTACGTCCTCCACTACACCAACGCGTCTGACATCGTCATGGAGGGGTTCCGGGACACCGAGGACCTCGACGGATTGTTCAGCGGCTACTCCGGCGACGGACGCACCGGGCACTACGATGCCCGGCACGGCCACTGGAGCTATGCCCACACGCCGGAGGAGGCCGAGGAAGACCCGTGGACCGGGTCCACGCCGATGTACCGCATGCACCGGCAGGAGCTCGGCATGCACGGCCACGCGCTGGACCTCGGGCCCAGCGCGCACGCCGGGACGCGCCAGGCGACGACCGCCTGCGACATCGAGGAGCGGCCCAGGGATCCTACCCTGCAGGACGACCGCTGCGTGTTCCAGATCCTCAAGCGCCACTTCGCCCGCTACACGCCCGAGTTGGTCTCGGAAGTGTGCGGCTGCACCGCCGAGGAGTTCGTGCGGGTGGCGGAGCTGCTCTGCGCCAACTCCGGCCCCGAGCGCACCACCGCCATCTGCTACGCCCTCGGCTGGACCCAGCACACCACCGGGGTGCAGATGATCCGGGCCGCGGGGATCCTCCAGCTCCTGCTCGGCAACATGGGCCGTCCGGGCGGCGGAATCATGGCGATGCGGGGCCACTCGACCATCCAGGGCTCGACCGACGTCTCCACCCTGTACGACAGCCTGCCGGGCTACCTGCCCCAGCCCTGCGCCGACGAGCGGCACGAGCGGCTCGACACCTACGTCGAGGACGAGGGCCAGGTCACCGGCGGATGGTCCCGCTTCCGCCAGTACATCGTGAGCCTGCTCAAGGCCTGGTACGGCGACGCCGCGACGCCGGCGAACGACTTCGGCTTCGGCTGGCTCCCCCGCCCCGATGCCGACTACTCGCAGCTTCCCTACTTCGATCGCATGGCCAAGGGCGGCGTGAAGGGCTACTTCCTCTTCGGCCAGAATCCCGCCGGCGGCGGGCCCAACGCGCGGCTCCATCGCGCCGGCCTCCGGAACCTCGATTGGCTCGTGGTGGTGGACTGGTTCGAGATCGAGAGCGCCGTCTTCTGGCGCGACGATCCGGAGGGACCGCCGGCGTCGGAGATCAAGACCGAAGTCTTCTTCCTCCCGGCCGCGAGCTCGCCCGAGAAGGAGGGCAGCCTCACCAACACCCAGCGGATGCTGCAGTGGCACGACAAGGCGCTCGACCCGGCGGGCGACAGTCGCTCCGACGCCTGGTACCTCTATCACCTCGGCAAGCGGCTCAAGCAGCTCTACGCCGGGTCCACCGATCCGCGCGACCAGCCGCTGCTCAACCTCACCTGGGGCTACGAGCGCGAGCATCCCGAGCAGCTCCCCGACGGGACGCCGAGCCGGATCACCGACGAGCCGGACCTCGAGAAGGTCCTGATGGAGATCAACGGCTACTGCACCGACGAGATCGATCCCCGGAGCGGGCGGCCGAGGCTGGTGTCGGGGTACGACGAGCTGGCGGACGACGGCTCGACCGCGTGCGGGTGCTGGATCTACAGCGGCGTCTATCCCGAGCCGGGCCGGAACCGCGCCCGTGAGCGGAAGCTGGGCTCGAACCCGCTCCAGCCGGACTGGGGCTGGGCCTGGCCCGCGAACAAGAGGGTGCTCTACAATCGCGCGTCGGCCGCGCCCGACGGCCGTCCGTGGTCGGAGCGGAAGAAGCTGGTCTGGTGGGACGCGCGGGCGGGGCGCTGGGTGGGCGACGACGTCCCCGACTTCGACGTCCACCGCCCGCCGGACTATCGGCCCCCGCCGGGCGCCACCGGGACCGATGTCATCGCCGGCGACCAGCCCTTCATCATGAAGCCGGACGGCGTCGGCTGGCTGTTCGCGCCGGGCACGGTGCGGGACGGTCCGCTGCCGGCGCACTACGAGCCGGTCGAGTCTCCGGTGAAGAACCTGGTCTACCCTCGGCAGACCACCAATCCGACGGTGCGGTACTTCGAGGGGCCGCTCAACCGGATCGCGCACACCCCCACGTGGGACTTCCCGGTCGTGGCCACGACCTACCGCCTCACCGAGCACTACCTGAGCGGGCCGATGAGCCGGTTCAACAGCTGGCTCAACGAGCTGCAGCCGGAGATGTTCGTCGAACTCGGCCCCGAGCTGGCCGAGGAGCACGGCATCGTGCACGGCGGGTGGGTGACGGTGGAGACCGCCCGGCACCGGATCGAGGCCCGCGCCATGGTGACCCGGCGCCTCCGCCCGATGCGGATCGGGGACCGGGTGATCCACCAGATCGGGCTGCCCTTCCACTGGGCATTCTCGGGCGAGGTGGTGGGCGACAACGCCAACGACCTCACCGCGATCGTCGCCGACCCCAACGTCAGCATGCACGAGGTCAAGGCGTTCGCCTGCCGGGTGCGGGCCGGCCGGCGGGATGGCGCCAAGCCGAAGCCCACGCTGCGCGAAGCGCTCTGGCCCGCGCGGTCTCCGATGCCGGACACGCCGGCGGCGGCGCAACCCGAGGGGAGGTTCGTCCGTGGCGACTAGCGAGCTCGAGGTCACTCGTCGCCCCGCCGCCGCCGATCCCCCGCGCCGGCTGCCGATCCTGGCCGAGCGGGTGGTCGCGCCGTTCCGGCGAGGGACACCGCCCGAGCCGCGTCCGGCGACGGGGTTCTACACCGACACGACGGTCTGCATCGGGTGCAAGGCGTGCGAGGTCGCCTGCAAGCAGTGGAACCAGCTCCCGGCGGACGGGTTCGCCTGGACCGGCAACAGCTACGACAACACCGGCGGGCTGTCCGCCACCTCGTGGCGGCAGGTGAAGTTCATCGAGCAGTTCGACGGCGACGGCGCCGGTCACCCCGACCGCTGGCTGATGATGAGCGACGTGTGCAAGCACTGCGTCGCCGCGCCGTGCCAGCACGCCTGCCCCACCGGCGCCATCATCTACAACGAGTTCGGCAACGTCTACATCCAGCCGGACATCTGCAACGGGTGCGCCTACTGCATCGCGGCGTGCCCGTTCGGTGTGATCACCAGGGCGACGATCGACGGCCACGCGCACAAGTGCACCCTCTGCTTCGATCGCCAGCGCGACGGCCTGGTGCCCGCATGTGCGAAGGCCTGTCCCACGGCATCCATCCAGTTCGGCCCGGTGGACGAGCTGCTGGAGCGGGCGCGCTCGCGGGTGGAGGAGCTGCACCGGCGGGGCGAGACCGACGCGTACCTCTACGGCGACCGCCCCGGGCCGACCTACTCGTCGCTCAACTCCTTCTATCTGCTGGTGGACCGCCCGTCGGTGTACGGGCTTCCCGAGACGCCGGTGAATCCGTGGCTCCACATGAAGGGCGACTACCTGCGGGCGCTGGTGAGCGGGCTGCTTTCGCTCGCCGTCCTGGTGGCCGCCCTGCTGCTCGGAGGCGCCCACCGATGACCGCCCCGATGAACATGGACCAGACCCAGCAGGCGACGGTCGTCGGCTACGAATCCCGGCCGGTCACCAAGCCGCCCAACTGGCACGGGCTGGTCACCCTCGACATGGTGCTCAACAACCTGAGCACGGGCCTCTTCCTGGTGGCCGCGGTGGGCGAGCTGCTGGACCCGGTAGCGTTCGGGCCGCTGGCGCCGCTGGTGTACCCGCTCGCGCTGCTCTTCCTGCTCGGCGACCTGGCCTGCCTGGTGCTCGACCTGGGCGACCCGAAGCGCTTCCATCACATGCTCCGGGTCTGGAAGCCCAGCTCGCCGATGTCGCTCGGCACCTGGGTGCTCAGCGCCTATGCGGTCCCGGTCACCCTGCTCGCCGCCGGGAGTCTCCTGCCCTTTGCGATCGGGGGTGTCGGACTCGACCTGGTGCGCCGAGCACTGCTCGCGGTCGGCGCGGTGCTCGCGGTCGCCGCCGCGGCGTACAAGGGGGTGCTCTTCAGCACCACGGCCCAGCGCGGCTGGGAGGAGGCGCGCTGGATGGGCGGCTACCTGATCAACTCGGCGCTCGGCCTCGGCGCCGCGGAGATGCTCCTGCTCGCCACCCTCAGCGGGCACGAGGCCGCGATGCTGGACCCGCTCCGTCTCGCCGCGCGCCTGCTGCTCGGGCTCAACCTGATCGCCATCATGCTCCTGGCGAAGGACGTCCGCGGCCCGCTCTCCGCGGCGCGCGGCCCGGACGGGATCGCGAGTCTGGCGCTGCTGGCGATCGGCGCCGGGGTGATATTGCCGTTCGTGCTCGTCGGGGCGCACGGCCCGGTCGGCGTCGCCGTAGCGCTGGGATCGATGCTGGTGGGCGCGGTCGCGGTGCGCTCGGCGATCGTGCAGATGCCGCACCGGCTGGCGGAGGGCGGACGGGTGGATGAGCGGATGAGCGGACGCGCTAACCCGGGCGCGGCTTCGGCCTGATCTCCCGGGGTGGATGGGTGATGGACCACACGTACGCGGCGACGGCGCGAACGTCCTCGTCCGGCATGTTCGTCCACCCCCGCATCGGCATCGGCTTGCGAGTCCAGGTCTCGTGCGCCGGGATGCCGCGCTTGATCTGCTCGACGAGCCACTCGTAGGTCCCCGGCCCGTGCAGCCAGAGAGCGCCTGTGAGAGCCGGCCCGTCGCTCGTGCCCTCGGCGTCATTGCCGTGGCACACCGCGCAGTTCGCGGAGCCGTGGAACAGGTGCCGGCCCCAGGCGATGGCGCTGTCGGTCACGGCAGGCGGCCGCGCGCCTTGGGCCGTCGCGGGAGTGACTGGAGCAAGGACGATCAGTACGCGCGCCAGAAGCCGGCGCCGGCGCATTGCGATCATGCGAGGACTCCTCAGGTCACCCAGCCTATGGCGGCTCCCAGAACGAAGCCCGCTGCCCCCATCAGGAGGTAGGTGTCGAACGGACAGAACGATATTCCGCCGTCAGCCGAGTCGTCACTCAAGGTGGAGATTGCGGTGCAGAGCACCACGCCGGCCCCAGCCCCGATCGCCCCTCCGATAAGAGCCCGGCGCTTCCGATCAGGCGAGCTCGTTGCCACAACCCCGGGCCCAGAGTCGTGCCCGGACCGTAGGGTGAAGGGTGGTCGCCACGGCTGGAACCGCTCGGGCGCGCTTGAGAGGGGCCCCGCCTGCTGAGCAGAGACCGGACCCACCACGGCGAGCACCAGTCCGACGACGAGTCGGCCAAGTCGACCCCAGCGCATGTGATCTCCCGACCAAGGGAGGCCCCGCTTCCGCCTGGTGGTCCCTGGGGCCTCGGCGTCAGGCAAAAGGTGGGTCCGGCCGTATGAGGAATGCATGAAATGCCAAGGAGAATCGGTTCGGTCGCCCCGCCCCCACGCTTGACGGCCCCGCTGCCCAGGCGCGCTCGGGCGATCCGTGCAAGCGGCATACGCCGTCGGTGACCCCGCTCGCGGTCGTGGGCCTCCTGCCCTGGGACGGGGTCGGCGTCGAGCGTCTGCGCCTGCAACACCCTCAGCGGCCGGACCCGGCCTCGTGCTCGGCCGGCACCTTCGCGGCCGTCCCCTTCCCCTCGGCCGCCCAGGCGATCGCGGCATCCAGCTCGTCGTACCCGAACCGCCGCACCTCCGCCTGGACGAAGTGCTCGGCCAGCTTCGGTGCGAGGCCCGCGACCTTGCTGTCCGACGCGAGTGCCACCCGGCGCACCCGCCGGTGATGGTCGCGCAGGAACCGGACGTGCCGGATCAGGCCGCCGAGGTTCTCCCAGCCGGGGAAGGACCGGGCATGAATCACGATGCCCGCGAGGTCCCCGTGGGCGTCGATATACTGGTCCGCCGTGGCGGCGAGCGCGTCGAAGTCCTCGGCCCTGAGCGCCTGGGTCACCTCGACCACCAGCACGCCGCTCTCGGGCAGCAACCGGTGGGAAACCGCCGCCCCCTCCGGCAGGGAGCGGAGCCACTCTACCGCCTCGTCGCGCTGGCCGTTGCCGAACACCCGCACCGGGCACGGCATCAGGAAGGCAGCCAACCGGGTGGACTCCCGGATCCAGCCGACATCGGTCACCACCGCGCATCCCTCGAACATCCGGAGCGAGGCGAGCCCCAGCTTCGCGTCCTCCCACGCGGCGCCCGCGCTGAACCCCTCGAACTCCGGGCCGACCTGGTACAGCAGACGAAGGCGACGGCCCTCGCGCCGGGCGCCGTCGATCAGCGGCTCGAACACCCGCTCGTAGTCCTCTCTTGAGACCCGGCCGACCGCCTTGACGCCGTCGATCCCCTCGGGGAGGTCCTGCATTCGCTCCAACATGGTCATCCTCCTTTCATCGCATCCGATGCTCCTTCCGCAAAGTAACGCCTGTGCGAGTCCGATCGCCGCGAACGGCCTATCTTCCCAAGACGGCACTACATCTCACGCGACTACTACACAGCCAGAGGAGGCCTCATGCCAGGCGCCAAGATCATGGTTCTCTATCCGACTCCCCGCGATCCGGGGACGTTCGAGCGCGTGTATCGCGACGAGCACACCCCGATGGTCACGCCCAGCGCCTTTCCAGGCATGACCCGCTTCGTGGCATCCCGGATCACGGGCACCGCGGACGGTGGGCAAGCGCCCTTTGCTCGCGTGGCCGAGCTGCACTTCCCATCGCTGGAAAAGCTGCAGGCCGCGGCCGGGACTGAGGGCGCGAAGCGGGCCGTGGCGCACGCGATCTCGATCTCGACCGGCGGGCCGCCGTTGTTTCTGGTCGCCGAGGAGACGAGCACGACGTTCTAGCGCAGGGGCGCAGGGGGCGCAGGGGCGCAGGGGCGCAGGGGCGCAGGGGCGCAGGACGGAACGCTGTCATCCCGAGGAGCGGAAGCGACGAGGGACCTGCTGAACCGGAGCTCGGAGCCGGTGTAGCAGGTGC
>DATCWW010000377.1:0-4617 GCA_036566145.1 Gemmatimonadales bacterium | reverse complement strand
CACGGCGTCCGCGGCCAGCACCTGGTCGCCGCCCCGCTCGTCGGCCGAGAGGCGGAGCGCCATGGCGCCCTCCTCGCCGGGTGGCGGGCTGAGCCGGCTCACCCGCTCCAATCGGCGCCGGCGCCCCTTGGCCTGTGCGCTGTTCTGGCCCGCGATGTTCCGGCGAATGTAGTCCTCCTCCGCCGCGATCACCCGCGCCTGCTTGGAGTAAGCGCGCTGCTGCGACAGGCGGCGCTCGGATCGCTGGCGGAGGAAGGTTTCATAGTCGCCGGTGTAGGCGGCGGCGCTCCCGGACTCCAGGTGCAGCACGTGATCCACCACGGCCTGGAGGAAGGCGCGGTCGTGGCTCACCAGGAGAACGGTGGCGTCCACGCCACGCAGGTAATCCTCGAGCCAGCGGCTGGTCTCGAGGTCGAGATGGTTGGTGGGCTCGTCGAGGAGCAGGACGTCCGCCGGCGTGACCAGCTGGCGCGCCAGGCCCAGCCGTCCGCGCTCCCCGCCGCTCAGCCCGTCGAGCGCCTGGGTGCGCGCCTTGTCGGGGTCGAACCCGAGGCCATGCAGGACCGCGTCGATGCGCGCGGCGACGCTGTAGCCGTCCTCCCGCTGGAAGCGCTCCAGGTCGCGGTCGTACCGGGCCAGCATCTGCGGGGTGCAGCGGTCCCCCGCCTCGGCGAGCGCGGTCCCCTGCTCCGCCAGCGACCGCTCGAGGGCGAGGAGATCGGCGAACGCGCCCGCGGCCACCTCCCACACGGTCGAGGCCCCGGCGAAGGTGCGGTGCTGCTCCAGCAGACTGAATCGCAGCGCCCCGCTCCGCGCCACGCTCCCCTCGGCGGGGTCCAGGTCGCCGGTGAGCAGGCGGAAGAGCGAGGTCTTGCCGCTCCCGTTCCGGCCGATGATGCCCCACTTCTCGCCGCGCGTCACGGTGAAGGTGACGTCGCGCAGCACGCGGGTGGCGCCGAAGGCGATGGCCGCTCCCGAGACGGCGATCTGAGTCACCGCCCGGTCCACTCCCGCCAGGTGGGCTCGGCATCGCCGATGGTGAGCCGCTGCTGGTGGCGGACGAGCGGCATGCGCAGGAGCAGCGGCTCCTCGGACAGCTTCTCCAGCCAGCGCGCCTCGCCCAGGCGGGCGGGGCCGAGACCGAGGTCGGCGAAGCGGCGGGACGCGCGATCGATCAAGGCTTCCACCCCGAACCGCTGGGCGAAGCGGCGCAGCTCGCCGGGCGACGCGGCGCGCTCCTGGAGGTCCACGAAATGGATCCTGATCCGCCGCTCGGCGAAGAAGCGGAGTGCCTTGCGGGTGTCGGGACTCTTCCGGATGCCGAAGATCTGGACTTCCATGGGCGGGGAATCTACAACCGGACCGGCATCCCCACGGCGAGCCGACCCGGCCGGTCGTGCACCACGTTCTGCCCGAAGTAGACCTTGCCGTCCACCTTCCGGAACGTCGCCAGGGTCCGGAGCGGCTCGACCCCCCGCTCGGTGGTCTCCTGGTCGGTGGTGGTGAGCACGCAGCGGTCGCACGGCTTCACCGCACGAAAGCCCATCTCGCCAATCGTGAACCCCGCCATCGCGTCCTCACCGAAGGCGGTGCCGCCCCGGATCACCAGGTTGGGGCGAAACCGGTTCATCGGCAGCGGGGTGGGCATGCGGCGGTTGAGGTCGGCCAGCGATTCTTCGGAGAGGAGGAGGAAGGGATAGGCATCGGCGAAGCTCACCCGCGACTCGGCCGGCGCATACGCGGGCTCTGCCGGCCGCCAGGTGCTTTCTGGCATGTACACCAGCATGACGTCGGCCTCCAGCAGACGGGAGAACCAGCCGGCGGCGGCCTCCCCCTGCCAGAGCGCGGTGCACTGGTCCTTCCAGATGCTCACCGTGGTGCCGACCGTGTCAGCCGGGTGGAGTGGGAGGCTCAAGGGATCGAGCCCGGGTCCGCGGACGACGAGGCGATCGCCCTCGAAGGCGGGACGTGCGAGGGCCAGGCGTGGATGGGTGCGCTGGGTGACCATCCTGCCGCCGGGAACCACCACCATCCAGCGGCGGTCGTTCTCCAGACCAAAGGAGTCCACCGCCCATTCGGGAACCGGAATGCCGCCGGCGGATTTGATGGGATAGACGACGAGGTCGGACAGCGTAACTGGAGGCATGGCCCAATCTAGCGGTGCGTTGCTCGCTTCACATGCGATCGGGCCTCCGATACATTTCGCCAGCTTCGCCGCCCTCCCGCGATCACCCTTATCACCCCGAGCTGCCCGATGACCGTGCCGGAGCGGCCCCCGTCCGATTTGCCCGCCGACGCCCAGAGATCGCCGGACGGTCTTGTCTCCGTCGTGGTGGCGATCCACAACGCCGCGCCGTACCTGGTCGAGCGGTCTCGCTAGATGCCGAGCCGTCCGGTGATATCGGTGGTGATCATCTTCCTCGACCCGGGACCCTTCCTCGAGGAAGCAATCGAGAGCGTCCGGCAGCAGACCTTTCGCAACTGGGAGCTGCTGCTGGTGGACGACGGCTCGAGCGACGGGAGCAGTGAGGTCGCCCGGCTGGCCGCCGAGGCCGAGCCGCACCGGATGCGCTACCTCGAGCACGCCAAGCACGCCAACCGCGGGATGAGCGCGTCACGGAACCTCGGCTGCCTTCATGCGCGCGGCACCTATGTGACCTTTCTCGACGCCGACGACGTGCTGCGCCCGCAGGCGCTGGAGACGCTGCTCTCGACCCTCCGCACCGCCCCGCGCGCGGCGATGGCGTACGGTCCGGTGGAGTACTGGTATAGCTGGGCCGGGCCCCGGGCCGCCCGCGGCGACTTCGTGCAGCGCCTTGGCGTGGCCGCACCCGCGCTGATCGAGCCCCCGGCGCTACTTCTCCGGTTTCTCCGGCGTCGGGCGGCCGCGCCGTCGGGGATGATGGTGCGCGCGGACGTGATCCGGGAGGTGCGCGGTTTCGAGGACGCCTTTCGGGGGATGTACGAGGACCAGGCCTTTTGCGCCAAGGTCTGTCTTCGTCGGCCGGTGGTCACGACGGCCGCATGCGTCTATCGCTACCGCCAGCACTCCGGCACAAGCAGCTCGCGCGCCTATCGCAGCGGCGAGCCCGATTTCGGGCGGACCAGCTTCCTGCAGTGGCTGGGCGGCTATCTGGGCCGGGAAGGCAACGAGGACTTGAAAGTGCGGGATGCGCTGCGGCGAGAGCTCTGGTGGGCGCGGCACCCGCGCCTGCACGGGTTGCTGCGCCGGGCGCGCCGGCTACGTCGAAAGCTGGCCGGCCGGCTCCGACCTCCCCGCCGCCCCCGCTCCGCGCAGGCTTAGCTGGCGGACCAGCCGGCGAGCACGCCGCCGACGACCAGGGGCCCATGGCCGAGCGTCGTTATCGCGGAGGGGCCGACCCTACTGAAAGCCTATCCCGACGCGGCGGTGTCGGGGGATAGCTTCGCGCTGCATCCGGATCCGACGGTGGGAAAGCCGCTCGTCCGGCCTTGACGTCCAGAGCAACCCGTCTGAGGCGAGCACCGCGGCGACCCCAGGCACCTCGAGCAGGCGGCGGGACAACTGGGCTGCGATCCATTCATGGCCGACGACGCCATGGTGGCTGTGCGGATGGCTCTCTAGGAACAGTCGGTCGAGCGAGTCGCTTGGGAGTCTCCGAAACTCCTCCACCAGGTCCACGAACAGGTAGCCGTCACGGGGCGCGGCCTCAGCCAGCCAGCGGCGCAAACGATCCGACCCGGTGTCCTTCCAGTCTACAGGGATCGGGAGGAAGACCACCACCAGCGTGCTGTGCTTGCTCCGATTGAGGCGGGCGAGGTCCCGGAACATCCGGTCGGCGACCGGCCACATCGCGCTGTCGCTCTCTTCCGCGGCCTTCACGGATGAACCGGTGACTCGACGCCAGACGCCCTGCTCCAGTTGCACTATTTGGAGTCGGGCGAGCAACGGGCGCTTGGCGGCCAGGTACGCCGCCAGTCGCGGCATCCGGTAGGGCCAGCGCGGCACCGGCACGTTGTCCACCACCAGCGAATCGCCGACCGCCCGGAGCACCGGCTTCCCGAAGCCCTGGAAGCTGCGGCGCGCCGCTCGCCGGAAGTCCTCCAGAATCACGGCGAAGATCTGCACGTGGTGGTCCAGGTGCTCGGCGTCTCGCTTGTACCAGAGGTACGCCTGATCCGCCCCGTATCCCCCTTGCCCCATGTTGACCGTCTCGAGACCGTGGATCCGGTGCTCGAGCAGCGCGCACCAGGTATGATCGTTGTCCACGCCATAGCCGAGGGTAAACGAGTCCCCCGAGCAGATGGCGCGCGCGCGACCCGGGGGGACGCGCGGGGTGATCGCATGATCGTTGCGAAAGCCCTGGCTGTTGGTCCGCAGGTAGACGCCCGGCGCGTACAGGTCGTGGTCGTAGAAATCGGGCCGGTTCACCCAGCCCAGCAGCGTGTCGTACTGGGTGTGAGGCCGCTCGGTGAGCTGCGGGGGCGTCCGGTAGAGGTCGGCCACTAGCAGCAGCAGACTGCTTCCACCTTCGAGCACCACAAGCAGCAGGAGCGGTACCCCGACCAGGCAGACGACACCGAAGAGGAGCCGCTTCCAGCCGGGCAGCGGCGGGGACGTCACCGGCGCCGCCACCA
>DATCWW010000371.1:0-5569 GCA_036566145.1 Gemmatimonadales bacterium | reverse complement strand
AACGGCAGGTCTCGGGGGCGGAGGTCAGAAGCGCCGGCCACGGCTCCGGCAGCAGAACGTCGGGCTGACCAGGCAGGTGCAGAGTTTGCACTGAGCGTCGGAGCGGTCGTCCAAAGCGGCCGCGTCGCGGGACCTCGAATCGTCCCCCCGGAAACGGAAGCCGCCTCTTCGGCGGCTGTTCTGCTGGGACCTTCAGGTCGTGGCATCCGGCCGCGCAGCTCAGAACCTCCGGTCGCGACTCGAGTACCCGATCGCCTGATTGAGCCAGCGCACCAGCGGCACCAGGGCGGCGAAGTCCCGAGCCAGGATGTCGGGAAGCCGCGGACTCAGCACCTCCCGCTCCGGCATATCGCGGGACGCGGTGAACGACTGGAACCGCAGCCAGCCGGCGGCCGGGTGAGACTCGGCGTATCCCCGCGGCATCCGGGTCAGCACCGCCTCAGGGGTCAGCTCGCGGAATCGGCGCCGGAACGCCGGCGCTCGGATCAGCCGGTCGAGCGCCTCGGGATCCGCGTCGATCGCCTCGCGCACGCGGTCGAGCGTCGGCCGCGCCGGCATCCAGAGCCCGCCCGCCACAAAGCATTCCCCGTCCGCCAGCTGGAAGTAGAGTCCCGCCGCCGCGCCGTCGGCGTCCCGTCCCGCCCCCCGTCCCGCATCCAGGTGGTAGAACTGGCAGGCGGCGTTGGTCTTGTAGGGCGACTTGTCGCGCGAGAACCGGACGTCGCGGTGGATCCGAAAGACCGAGCGGCGGGGATCGCCCATGAGCTCGGGCGCGATCCGGGCCAGGCGAACGTCCATCTCCTCCACCAGCGCCCGCATCGGATCGCGTACGGCGGTCTCGTAGACCGCCCGGTTGCGCTCGAACCAGTCCTTCCGGTTGTTCCGCCGGAGCCGGCGAAGAAACCGGATCGCCGTTTCCGAGAAGCCCTCGAACCCGCGTCCCTGCGTCCCTGCGCCCCCGCGCTCCATCAACTTCTCTTTCCCTTTCCGGGACAGTCGCTTGATCACCAGCTCCCGCCGGAGCGCCGCTCCCCGGTCCCGGGCCGGCTCCAGGTGGATCAGCCGCACCGGGCGCCGGCTCCGGGTGTAGGCGGCGCCCCGGCCCTCGTTGTGGGCCCGCTCCCGGCGAGCGGGATCGGTGGTGACGCCGGTGTACAGGGAGCCGTCGGCGCAGCGGGCGAGATAGACGAACCAGGCCATACGGATTGTAATGATACGTCCGGCTTTCTATCTTCGGCGGGTCCCCTCCACCAGGCTGCACCCCGAGGTTTGATGCCATCCGATCAACGGACAGGCAGGAGCTCGCTGCCGGACCAGCGGACCCTGCTCTCCTGGCTTTTCGTCGGCCGCCTGATTCTGGCGGTCGGCGTGCTGATGGGCGCCGGTCTGGTATGGACCGAGCGCCCCCAGGAATCGTTCCTGGTGAGCGTGTCGGTGGTGATCGCCCTGACCTTCACCGCCTACGGGGCGTGGGTGGTACACCTGCAGCGCCGGGAGGCCGGCAATGCCTTCCTGCTGGTCCAGGCGATGGTGGACCTGGGGGTGGTCACCACGGTCGTGCACTTCGCGGGGCAGCCGCAGTCGGCCTTCCCCTCGCTCTACGTCCTGGTGGTGGCGGCCTACGCCCTGCTCATGGCGCCGGCCTGGGGTGCGCTCACGGCGATGCTGGCGTCCGCCGCGTTCCTGGGCGATGCGCTGCTCAGCCGTACGGTGGTCCTGGATTCGCCGTTCTGGGCCCAGATGCTGGTCTTCAACCTGGTCTTCGCCATCGTGGCCGTGCTGGGGCACCGCCTCCGCGAGGCAGGGATGGAGCAGGCCACGCTCGCCACCGAGCTCAAGCGGGTCCGGCTCGAGGCGGACGACATCCTGCGCAATATCCGCTCGGGCGTGCTTACGGTGGACGGGCTGGGCCGCCTGGCCTTCATCAATCCGACGGCCCGGCGCCTGCTGGATCTCGAAGGCGATGACCTGGTCGGTCTGCCCATCCTCGACCAGCTCAAGAGCCGCTCCTCGGAGCTCTGGGCCGCGGTGGTGTCGGGGATCCGGAACGGCCGGAAGATCAGCCGGGGCGAGGGGATGGTGATGCACCAGAAGGGTGGGCGGATGTTTCCCATCGGCCTCAGCACCACCACGTTTCGGCAGGAAACCCAGGAGGCACCCTCGGTCACCGCCATCTTCACCGACATTTCGGACCTGAAGGAGGTCCAGGAGCTGCAGGCCCGGGCGGAGCGGCTGGAGTCGGTGGCGGCGCTGAGCGCGTCGCTGGCGCACGAGATCCGGAACCCGCTGGCGTCGATCCGGAGCTCGGTCGAGCAGCTGGCCAGGAGCCGCCACGCGGACGACGACGAGCGGTTCCTGGCGGGGCTCATCGTGCGGGAGAGTGACCGGCTGAGCCGGCTCCTGAGCGAGTTCCTCGACTTCGCCCGGGTGCGGGCCACCCACTTCGAGCCGCTGGACCTGCACGCGGTGGTGACCGCGGTGGTGCGGCTCATCCGGGCCCATCCCGAGTGCCGGGCCGACGCGACGATCGCCATCGAGGGCGCCCGCACCATGGTGGACGGCGACGAAGACCTGCTGCACCGGGTGGTGGCCAACCTGGTGCTCAACGCGGTGCAGGTGGCCACCGGTCCCGCGCGGGTGACGGTGAGCGTCGCGCCGGTGACCGCGGCGGAGATCCCCCACGGCACCAACATGGAGCACGCCGTACGGCTCCAGGTCCGCGACGGCGGGCCCGGGATCCCGGAGGACATCCGCGAGCGCCTGTTCGACCCGTTCGTCTCGGGGCGGCCGGGCGGCAGCGGACTTGGCCTGGCCATCGTGCAGCGCGCGGTGCAGGCCCATCACGGTCTGGTTCTGGTGGACTCCACCCCCGGTGCCGGCACCACATTCACTATCTTTCTGCCGGCCAAGATGATTGCGGAGGACGCTGCATGAGCCAGAAGCCCTCGGTCCTGGTGGTGGACGACGAGTCCGGAATCCTCGATACCCTTCGAATCCTGCTTCGGAACGAGGGATTCGAGGTCACCACCGCGCAGGGAGGCAAGGCGGGACTGGAGCAGATCCGCTCCGGCGCCCACGACATCATCCTCTCCGACGTGCGGATGCCTCAGGTATCGGGCCTCGACATCCTGAACTCGGCGCGGGAGCAGGACCCGATGACGCCGGTCATCCTGATGACGGCCCAGGCCTCGCTGCAGAGCGCCATCGGCGCGGTGAACCAGGGCGCCTTCTACTACATCCAGAAGCCGTTCTCCAACGACGAGCTGGTCGCCATCCTGCGCCGGGCCTGCGAGTTTCGCGCGGTCCGGGTGGAGAACAAGCAGCTCAAGCAGGAGATCCGCCGGCGGGACAGGACCACGGTCACCCGGCCCATCGGCAAGAGCAAGCGCTTCCTCGAGGTGCTCAAGCTGGCCGAGCACGTGTCGCCCACCGAGAGCACCGTGCTGATCCAGGGCGAGAGCGGCACCGGCAAGGAGGTCGTCGCCCGCTACATCCACAACCTCTCCAACCGGGTCGACGGCCCGTTCCTCTCCATCAACTGCGGCGCGCTGCCGGAGAACCTGCTGGAGAGCGAGCTGTTCGGGCACGTGAAGGGGTCGTTCACCGGCGCCGTGCGCGACAAACAGGGCCTCTTCGCCGCCGCGCGGGGCGGGAGCTTCTTCCTCGATGAGGTAGGCGAGATGCCGCCCTCCCTCCAGGTGAAGCTTCTCCGGGTGCTCCAGGAGCGGGAGGCGATCCCGGTGGGCGCCACCGAGCCGATTCCGGTGGATGTGCGGATCATCGCGGCGACCAACCGCGACCTCGAGGAGGAGATCCGGCGGGGCAACTTCCGGAGCGATCTCTTCTACCGGCTCAACGTCATCGCGATCAACCTCCCGCCGCTCCGCGAGCGGCGCGACGACCTGCTCCTGCTGATCGAGTCGTTCCTCCAGTCGCTGGCCCAGGAGTCCGGGGCCGAGGCCAAGGCGCTGAGCTCGGAAGCACTCGACGCGGTCATGGTCTACGAGTGGCCCGGCAACGTGCGCGAGCTGGAGAACGCGCTGGAGCACGCCGTGGTGCTGAGCCGGGGCAACGTCATCGACGCGGCGTCGCTGCCGGAGCGGATCACCAAGCGGCGGAAGGAGCCGCTGGTGGCGGAGCGGTCGTACCGCAACCCGACTCTCGAGGTCATCGAGCGCGCCTACATCATGTGGGTGCTCCAGGCGGAGGGCGGCAACAAGACTCGCGCCGCCGAAGTGCTGGGCATCGATCCCTCGACCCTCTACCGCAAGCTCAGCCGTTACGAAGAGCAGGTGGAAGTGAAGGCGTGAGCGGGGCGCCGCTCCTGACCAGGACACGCGCCCGTGGGCTGGCGACGCTCGGGGCGGGTCTGGCCCTGGTGCTGGCGATGTACACCGCCGGGGTCGAGTCGATGCCCGAGTTCCACGCCTACGACGGCTGGTGGATGCTGCTCGGCGCGGCGGCGACCGTGGCCGTGATCTCGCGCCTGGTCTGGCGCTGGCCTCGGCAGCGCTCGCTCCCGGTCATCGTGCTCGCGGCGGTGCTGGGGAGCTGGCTCCCATTCGTATGGCTGGCCCACCAGGGGCACGTTCCGCTGTGGTCGCGGCTCAAAGGCGCGTGGTGGCTCATGGGAGCCGACGTGATCGGCGCGGCCATTCCGGTGGGGGTGGCGTGCCTCTGGTTCGCGGTCAGAGAGCCGGACCGATCCTCCTGAGCCGGCTGTGGCCGGCGGCGCTCCCATCCTCCCCGTTCTCGTTCCATTCCGCGAGCAGTTGGCGGCCATGACCTGCCTGGTGGGCTGATTCGCCTCCCTGTCATCCGGAGCGCCGCGAGGGGTCTACTCAGGAGCGTTCCGGTACGCCCGCAGGGAAATCCCTCGCCACGCTCGGATGACACCCGGCCCTCGCACCCTCTCGCTTGCCGGCGGCACCCTTCCGCCCCCTCACGCGGCAATCCGATGCCCTGACAAGCGCTCGGTCACCCTACCGTGCAACCGTTCGCTGGGCGCCGGGCGGCCCCAGCCCCCCGGTCGGGCGCTCTTGCAAAATCCTGTTCCGGTGCGCTCCGCCCCCGCGGCGCAAAGACTGTCTGCCTTACCATAACCGCTTCTAGATCAGGTGGTTACCGGGCCCACCCGGGGGGCGGCATACCGATTGCCTTACCCCGGGGCCAGCCCGACCCCACTGTCGTTGGCTCGGCCACGTCGCCGCTCACTCACTCGGAGGAAGTATGCAGAATCGTAAGGGCTTTACCCTGATCGAGCTGTTGATCGTGGTCGTCATCATCGGCATCCTGGCCGCGATCGCGATTCCGAAGTTCGCGAACACGAAGGAGAAGGCGGTGGTCGCTTCGATGAAGTCCGACCTCCGCAATCTGGTGACCGCCCAGGAGGCGTTCTTCTCGGATAACCAGGACTACGCCGGCAGCGGCTCGTACGTCGGCGACGGCACGACCTACACCCAGGCGAACGGCACCGGCGGCGCCGGCTCCCTTGCGTTCACCCCGAGCAAGGACAACACGGTCGTTCTGACGTACGTGGACGCGGCCGGCTGGTCGGCCACCGCCACCA
>DATCWW010000362.1:0-14728 GCA_036566145.1 Gemmatimonadales bacterium | reverse complement strand
GAGTTGACAGCCAAGGATCTGGCGAGCCGGCTGGGTCTCTCGCTCAACGCGGTGCGGCACCACCTCAAGGAGCTCGAGCTGGAGGGGCTGGTCGGTCACCAACGGCTGCACCGTGGGGTCGGCGCGCCGGTATTCGTGTATCGGCTCAGCGCGGGCGGCGAGGCGCTCTTCCCTCGGCGCTACGGACAGGCCCTCACCGCAATGCTGGATCATGTGGTCGAGCACGAGGGGCGCGGCGCCGCGGTCGCGCTGCTCGAATCCTATTTCGGTACCCTTGCCCGCCGGCTCCGGGGCGACCTGGCCGCCGCCGAACCGGAGGAGCGCCTGCAGGCCGTCGCCAAGGCGCTCTCGGAAGAGGGATACATGGCCGAGGGCACGGCACAGGCAGGGAGCGGCGTCCTGGTCGAGCACAACTGCGCCCTTCCGGCGGTGGCCGAGCGGTTTCCCGAGATCTGCGCGGCGGAGGCGCGGTTCCTCGCCGAGGTGCTGGGCGGCCGGGTCAACCGTCGGGAGCATATCATGAGCGGCTGTCCGGCCTGCGAGTATCACGTGCGCTTCGGCGCCGAAGACGAGACCCAGGAGCAGTCATGAGTTCGTCCGTCGAGCATCTGGTCAACCAGCAGTACAAGTACGGCTTCGTCACCGACATCGACTCGGATGTCGCGCCCAAGGGGCTGAGCGAAGACGTCATCCGGCTCATCTCCGCCAAAAAGCGGGAGCCCGAGTGGCTGCTCGAGTGGCGGCTCAAGGCCTATCGCGGCTGGCTCAAGATGCAGGAGCCCCACCACTGGGCCAACATCCGCTACACCCCGGTCGACTACCAGGCCATCAGCTACTACTCGGCTCCGCGGACCACGAAGCCGCTGGGCAGCCTGGACGAGGTCGATCCGAAGCTGCTGGAGACCTACGCCAAGCTGGGTATTCCTCTGTCCGAGCAGAAGGTGCTGGCCGGCGTGGCGGTGGACGCGATCTTCGACTCGGTGTCGGTCGGTACCACCTACAAGGCCAAGCTCGCCGAGCAGGGGATCATCTTCTGCTCCTTCGGCGAGGCGGTGCAGGAGCACCCCGAGCTGGTGCGCCAGTACCTGGGCTCGGTGGTGCCGGCGAGCGACAATTTCTTCGCCGCGCTCAACGCGGCGGTCTTCAGCGACGGCTCCTTCGTCTACGTACCCAGGGGCGTGCGCTGTCCCATGGAGCTGTCCACCTATTTCCGAATCAACACCGCGCAGACCGGTCAGTTCGAGCGGACCCTCATCATCGCCGACGAGGGCGCGCACGTGAGCTATCTCGAGGGCTGCACCGCGCCCAAACGGGACGAGAACCAGCTGCACGCGGCCGTGGTCGAGCTGGTGGCGCTGGAAGGCGCCACGATCAAGTACTCGACCGTCCAGAACTGGTATGCCGGGGACGAGGAAGGGCGGGGCGGCATCTACAACTTCGTCACCAAGCGGGGCAAGTGCGCGGGGGCCCGGTCGAAGATCAGCTGGACCCAGGTGGAGACCGGCTCGGCCATCACCTGGAAGTATCCCAGCGTCATTCTCCAGGGTGACGACTCGGTGGGTGAGTTCTACTCGGTGGCCGTGGTGAACGGGCATCAGCAGGCGGACACCGGGACCAAGATGATCCACATGGGGCGGAACACCCGCAGCACGATCGTCAGCAAGGGGATCAGCGCCGGTCAGGGACAGAACAGCTACCGCGGACAGGTGAAGGTGCTGCCCCGCGCCACGGGCGCGCGCAACTACACCCAGTGCGACTCGATGCTGATCGGGAACCGATGCGGCGCGCACACCTTCCCCTACATCGACGTGCAGAACGCCTCCAGCTCCACCGAGCACGAGGCGTCGACCTCCAAGATCGGCGAGGACCAGATCTTCTATCTGAAACAGCGGGGCCTCAATACCGAGAACGCGATCTCGATGATCGTGAACGGGTTCTGCAAGGAGGTCTTCCAGGAGCTGCCGATGGAGTTCGCTGTCGAGGCGCAGAAGCTGTTGGGGATCAGTCTCGAGGGCAGCGTCGGGTAACGGGCAAACACTGAGGAGATTCGGATAGTGCTGGAAATCAAGGACCTGCGGGCAGCGGCCGGCGACAAGGAGATTCTCAAGGGCATCACCCTGACGGTGCGTCCGGGAGAGGTGCATGCCGTCATGGGGCCGAACGGCTCGGGTAAGAGCACGCTGGCCCAGGTCCTCGCCGGGCATCCGGCCTACGAGGTGACCGGGGGCTCGGCCACGTACGAGGGACGGGACCTCCTCGATCTGGATCCGGAGGAGCGGGCCCAGGCGGGCGTCTTCCTCGCCTTCCAGTACCCGGTGGAAATCCCCGGCGTCACCAACGCCTACTTCCTGCGCGCGGCCTACAACGAGATCCGGAAAGCCCGGGGCGAGGAGGAAATCGATTCCATCGATTTCCTCGACCTGCTCGAGGCGAAGCTCAAGCTGGTCGACTGGGGCCCTGAGATCATGAGCCGGGCGGTCAACTCGGGGTTCTCCGGCGGCGAGAAGAAGCGCAACGAGATCCTCCAGCTGGCCGTGCTCGAACCCAAGCTGGCGATTCTCGACGAGACCGACTCGGGGCTCGACATCGACGCGCTCCGGATCGTGGCCGGCGGCGTCAACAAGCTGCGGGCCAAGGACCGGTCGTTCATCGTGGTCACCCACTACCAGCGCCTGCTGAACTACATCGTCCCCGACCACGTCCACGTGCTCTCCGGCGGCCGGATCGTGATGTCCGGCGGCAAGGAGCTGGCCCTCGAGCTCGAGGCCAAGGGCTACGAGTGGGTCGAGGCGGCGGCCGGCGCCGCGGCGGGAGCGTCGGCGTGAGCGGTGTCGCGATCTCCGACTTGGAGCTCCACGCCGGCGGGGCGCTGATCGAAAGCCCCGAGTGGCTGGAACGGGTGCGGCGGGCGGCCGCTGCGCGGTTCGGGCAGACCGGATTCCCGGCCGGCCGGGACGAAGAGTGGCGATTCACGCCGATCCGGCCCATCGCCAAGACCAGCTGGCGGCCGGCGCCGGCCCAGCTCGACGACATCGACGCCGGGAGCCTGGCGCCGTTCGTCTTCGGCCATCCCGAGTGGAGCACGCTGGTCTTCGTCAACGGGATGTACAGCCCGGCACTCGGGTCCATCAGGACGCTGCCGCCGGGCGTGACGGTCACCAGTCTGGCCGAGGCGCTTCGGACCGACCTGCCGCTGCTTCGGGCGCACCTGAGCCGGCATGCGCCGGTCGAGGGGAGCCCGTTCACCGCCTTCAACGCCGCGGCATTCCGCGACGGCGGCCTGGTGCACGTGCCGGCCGGGCACGAGCTGGCGGGTCCGGTGCATCTCATGTTCGTCACCACTCCCGAGGCCGCAGGGACGGCCATTCATCCGCGCAACCTGATCGTGGTGGAGCGCGGGGCACGGGCGTCGGTGATCGAGAGCTACGTGACCCTGGCCGAGGGTGAGGCGTACTGGACCAACCCGGTCACCGAGGTCGCGGCGGCGGCCGGATCGTGGCTGGAGCACACCCGGATCCAGCGCGAGAGCGAGCGCGCCTACCACGTCGGCCTCACCCACGTGGACCAGCAGCGCGACAGCCACTACCGCTCGTTCACGCTGGCGATGGGGGCGGCGCTTTCCCGGCACAACCTGCACGTCCGGCTCAACGACGAGAACATCGAGACCCTGATGTACGGGCTCTATCTCACGCGGGGCGAGCAGGTGGCCGACAATCACACCGCCATTTATCACGACCGGCCCAACTGCCGGAGCTGGGAGGTCTACAAGGGCGTGTTGGACGACCGCTCGCGGGCGGTCTTCAACGGCAAGGTCTTCGTCCAGCCGGAGGCCCAGAAGACCGACGCCAAGCAGACCAACCGAAACCTGCTGCGGAGCGACCTGGCCAAGGTCGATACCAAGCCGCAGCTCGAGATCTTCGCCGACGACGTGAAGTGCACCCACGGCGCCACGGTGGGCCGGCTGGACGACGTCGGCCTGTTCTACGCGCGGAGCCGGGGCATCCCCGCGGCGGCCGCCGAGCGGCTCCTGACCTATGCCTTCGCTGCCGAGGTGATCGACGAAGTGGCGTTGGAGCCGGTGCGGCTCGAGCTCGACCGTCTCGTGCTCGAGCGCCTGGGGGGCTGATGCCGGAAACCGGTGAGTCGGTGCGCGGCGGGTCCGGCCTGCTCGAGCCGGCGTCCTCGGCGTCCTCGGCGGCTCCCGGCCGGCTGTTTTCGGTGGACGCGATCCGCCGGGACTTTCCGATCCTCGGGACGACGGTACGGGGTCGGCCGCTGGTCTACCTCGACAACGCGGCCACCAGCCAGAAGCCCCAGACTGTCATTGACGCCATCAGCCGGTTCTACGCGACGGGCAACGCGAATATTCATCGCGGCGTCTACGCCCTGAGCGAGCAGGCCACCGTGGCGTACGACCAGGCCCGCCTGCGAGTAGCGCGCTTCCTCGGCGCATCGAGTCCGGCGGAGATCGTCTTCACCCGCGGGACGACCGAGGCGATCAACCTGGTAGCTCAGAGCTGGGGCCGCGCGCAGCTTCGGCGGGGCGACGAGATCCTCGTCACGGCCATGGAGCACCACTCCAACCTGATCCCCTGGCAGCTGATCGCCGAGCAGACCGGAGCGGTGCTGCGGGCCGCTCCGATCACCGGCCAGGGGGAGCTGGACCTGGACGCGTGGCACCGTCTGCTGAGTGACCGGACCCGGCTCGTCGCCGTCACCCACATCTCGAACGCCCTGGGCACGCTGAACCCGGTGCGCGAGCTCGCCGAGGCGGCGCGGGCGCGGGGCGCGGTGGTCCTGGTGGACGGGGCGCAGTCGGCTCCCCACCTCCCGATCGATGTCAATGCGCTGGGCTGCGACTTCTTCGCCTGCTCGGGGCACAAGCTGTACGGGCCCACCGGGGTGGGGGTGTTGTACGGCCGGGCCGAGTTGCTGGAACGGATGCCGCCATGGCAGGGCGGGGGAGGGATGATCGCGAGCGTGACGCTCGAGCGCTCCACCTGGGCCGAGCCTCCGGCCCGATTCGAGGCCGGGACCCCGCCGATCGCCGAGGCGATCGGGCTCGCGGTCGCGCTGGACTACGTGGACGGGATCGGCTTCCAGGCGATCACCGCCTGGGAGGACGCGTTGCTCCACCGCGCCGTCGAGCTGGTCGGGGCCACCCCCGGAGTCCGCCTGGTCGGCACCGCGTCGCGCCGGGCCGCCGTGCTTTCCTTCGTTGTGGAGGGTATCCATCCGCACGATGTCGGCGCGGTGCTCGACGACGAGGGCATCGCGGTTCGGGCCGGCCACCATTGCGCCCAGCCGGTCATGCGTCACTTCGGCATTCCGGCGACGCTCCGCGCGTCGTTCTCCTTCTACAACACGCTGGAGGAGGTCGAGGCGCTGGCGCGGGGCCTCGGCCGGGTGCGCGAGGTGTTCGGCTGATGGCGGGCCTGAGCGAGCTGTACCAGAACGTGATCCTGGAGCACAATCGGTCGCCCCGGAACTACCGGGCGATGCCCGACGCGAACCGCGAGGCGCAGGGCCACAATCCGTTGTGCGGGGACCAGGTGACCGTCCGCCTGCGGGTCGAGGACGGCCGGATCCGGGATGCCGCGTTTCAGGGCATGGGGTGCGCGATCTCCCGCGCGTCGGCCTCGATCATGACCGCCGCCATCAAAGGCCGGACGCCCGAGGAAGCCGCCGAACTCTTCCACCGGTTCCACCGTCTGGTCACCGGGCATCCGGAAGCGGGCAACCCGGAAACCCTGGGCAAGCTCGCGGTGTTCTCCGGTGTGTCGGCCTACCCAATTCGGGTGAAGTGCGCCAGCCTGCCCTGGCATACCATGAAGGCAGCGCTGGACTCACCAGACCTTTAACGACTCGAGGAACTCGCTGATGCCGTACAATCCCGCCCTCGTCGCGCCGATGCGTGAAGAGATGGTTCACATGGGCGCCCAGGAGCTCACCACCGGCGCCGCTGTGGACGCCGCGCTGGGAGACCAGAAGGGCTCGATGCTGGTCTTCATCAACTCGGTCTGCGGCTGCGCCGCGGGCAATGCTCGGCCGGCGCTCCGGCTTGCCCTGCAGCATGGGGTCAAGCCGCAGCAGGTGGTCACGGTGTTCGCGGGGCAGGACGTCGAGGCCACCTCGCGTGCCCGGCAGTACTTTGCCGAGTATCAGCCGAGCAGCCCGTCCATCGCGCTGTTGCGCGACGGCGAAGTCGTGCACTTCGTGCATCGCCACATGATCGAGGGGCGCTCTCCGCAGCTCATCGCGGGCGAGCTCACCAAGGCCTTCGACAAGTACTACGGGGTGGCGGTGTGAGCCACCGACTCTCGGGGCGGCCGCTGCATACCGACCGGCACGAGCTGCACGGGGTCACGGTGGTGCTCGACACCCGGGGCGACGCCACCTACGTCGGGCGGTTCGACTCGCAGGACGAACACGGGGTGCACTTGTTCGACGTCGGGGTGTTCGATCCGGCGACCGGCACGCGGGAAGCCTACCTGCGGCGCAGCGTGCAGTTCGGGATCCGGGTGGATCGTCCGGAGCTCACCGTCCCCACCTCCGACGTCGCCCGGGTCATCCCGCTGGGCCAACTCGAGCTCTAGCGGCTTCCCTGCCGGACCTCCGCGCCGAGCCGCCGGCCAACCGAGCCTCGGCGCGGATTGTTCTTAGATTCGTCTCATGCCCGAGCGATACGACGTCATCGTGATCGGGGCCGGCCACGCCGGCGCCGAAGCGGCCGCGCTCTCCTCGCGGATGGGCGCGCGCACCCTCCTGCTGACCCAGAACCTCGAGACGATCGGCCAGATGTCGTGCAATCCCGCGATCGGCGGGATCGCGAAGGGGACGGTCGTGCGCGAGGTGGATGCCCTGGGCGGGATCATGGGCCGGGCGACCGATCTCGCCCGGATCCAGTTCCGGATGCTGAACCGCTCCAAGGGCCCGGCCGTGTGGTCGCCGCGGGCGCAATGCGATCGCGGGCTCTATCGACGGGCGGTGCGGAGGCTGCTGGAGCAGCTGCCACGGCTCGACCTGGTGCAAGGCACGGTGGCGGGGCTTCGGATGCAGGGTGAGGCCGTGGCCGGAGTGGTCACGAGCGACGGCCGGACGTTCCTGGCCCAGTCGATCGTGGTGACCACAGGGACATTCCTGCGTGGCCGAATCCACGTGGGACGCGACACTGGGATCGCGGCAGGCCGGGCAGGAGACCAGCCCTCTGTCGAGCTTGCGCAAGCTCTTGAACAGCATGGGGTTACGCTAGAACGCTTCAAGACTGGCACGCCGCCGAGGGTGGATGGGAGGACGATTGATTTCAGTCGTATAGAGCGGCAGGACGGGGACTTGGGTGGGTATTGGTTTTCCCATTTCGCCCAGCCGACCCATCCGGAGCAACGGCCGTGCTATCTCACGTGGACCGGGTCGGAGCTGCGTGAGATCATCAGGCGGCACCTGGAAGACTCCGCCCTCTACGGCGGCGTGATCAGCAGCCGAGGGCCGAGGTACTGTCCGTCGATCGAGGACAAGATCGTCAAGTTCCCGGACGCGGAGCGGCATCAGGTCTTTCTGGAGCCCGAGGGGCTCGAGACCTCCGAGATGTACGTGAACGGTCTGAGCACTTCGTTGCCAGCGGAGGTACAGCTCGCGTTTCTCCGGACGGTGCCTGGTCTCCACCAAGTCCGGATGACTCGCCTGGGTTACGCGATCGAATACGACTATGTCCCCCCGTTGCAGCTTCGTGCCTCGCTCGAGCTGCGCAGCATTCCGGGCCTCTTTCTGGCCGGGCAGATCAACGGCACGACCGGTTACGAGGAGGCTGCCGGCCAGGGTGTTTTGGCGGGGATCAACGCTGCCGCGCGCGCGATGGAGTTGGAGCCGGTGGTCCTCTCGCGGGACACCGCCTTTGTAGGCGTCCTGGTCGACGATCTGGTGAGCCGGGGGGTGGACGAGCCGTACCGACTGTTCACGTCGCGGTCCGAGTTCAGGCTGCTCCTACGGCAGGACAACGCGCTACGCCGGCTGTTTCCGCTGGCGCGGCGCCTTGGATTGCTGGGGAGCGACGAGATGCGTGCAGCGGAAATGCAACTCGAGGCGGAGGAGCGGACTCTCGGATTGGCGGATGTCACCGTGCTGACTCCGGAACAGGCCAACCCAATTCTCGCCGCGGCTGGGGCGACGTCGGTTGTCTCGAGTCAGCGAGTGTCGGAGCTGGCGCGCCGCCCCGGGGTCGCCCTGACTGACCTGCTGCGTGCGGGTGGTCTGGAGGACGAGTTGGCCACTGAGTGGGCCGATATCGAGCTGAAGTACGGCGGGTATCTCGACCGGGAGCGGAGATCGGCCCAGCGCATGGCGGAGATGGACAGCCTCCTGATTCCGGGCGATCTACACTACGAGGGGCTTCAGACGCTGTCCTATGAGGCCCGTCAGAAGCTCTCCCGGGCGAGGCCGGCGACCCTTGGTCAAGCCGGGAGAATTCCGGGAGTCTCTCCCAGCGATCTTCAGAACCTGGTTGTCGCGGTGGTGAAATCCAGGAAATAGGTCCCTGTTTCACGTGAAACAGCGGTCGATACGCCAATGGGCCTCCGGTAGTTGCGGAGGCCTATTCCCTTACTGCGACTCGAGTCCCGTCCGACGCCGTTCGGCGTCCGTGACGCAGCATGGCGGCCGGGATGGGATTGGTGACTCCGGTCGTCGTTCGATCGGTGCAACCCCGCTGCCTTTCTGTGCGTTCGGAGAACTCACCCTGCTTGGCCCGTGTCGGTCCCAGTTGAAGGTTGGTTGCTGGCTCCGCCTCACCTTCGTTGATGGCGAACCTGTGCGGGACTGTCGGCTCGCGACGCTTGAGGTTTGTACCTGGCCGGGGTGCCGGGGTACCATGAGCTGGCCGAGAGTGACAGAGCTCTCTGGTGATGAGGGGAATGGCGACAGCATTCGCAGGGAGGAAGGGGTGCAGCAAGGTTGCCCACTGCTCGAGCATCCTGGCCACGAACTGCTCAGGGTTTCGGTTCACCATGTGTCTTCCGGTTCTTGAAATCACGGAATACAACTTGGTACCGCCGGAGGATCATGGCTGATGATGGCTGCGTATATCGCTGTAGAGCTGTAATTTAGCCGCATACTATGGCTCGACGTTTCACGTGAAACCTTGGTACAGTGGCGCTTCTGGGACAGATTCCTATATTGTCTGCGTCTCGCCCCCTTGACGCACACCTCTACAGTTTGTTGTGTAAGTAATTACTACACAACGACTTAACTACACGATGACCTACACTGTCGCCATCGCCAACCAAAAGGGCGGCGTCGGAAAGACCACAACCGCCGTCAACCTCGCAGCTTCCCTCGCGATCGCCGAGCGTCGGACGCTGCTCGTCGATGCCGATCCGCAGGGGAACGCCACCAGTGGACTCGGAATCGCCAAGCTCGAGCTCCAGAGCTCCCTCTACGATGCCCTGGTCGAGGGGCGGCCGGCTCGCGAGGTCGTGCTCCCGGTGCCCGGACTTCCCTTCCTCAGCACGGTACCTGCGACCCAGGATCTGGTCGGTGCCGAACTGCAGCTGGTCGAGCGCGAAGGACGAGAAGCCGCGTTGCGGCATGTGCTCGAGCAGTTCGAGGGCGAATACGATTTCATCGTCGTCGATTGCCCGCCCTCCCTCGGACTGCTGACACTCAATGTCCTCGCCGCTGTGCAGGGGCTCATCATTCCCATCCAGTGCGAGTACTACGGACTCGAGGGGATCTCCCAGCTCCTGAACACGGTCCGCCTGGTGCAGCAGAATTTCAATCCCGGACTCGCGATCAGCGGCGTGCTGCTCACGATGTACGACAGTCGGCTCAACCTCTGCCGTCAGGTCGCGGAGGATGCCAAGGAGTATTTCGGGCCCAAGGTGTTCAGCACCCCGATCCCCCGAAACGTTCGCCTCGCCGAGGCGCCCAGCTTCGGCAAGCCGATCCTGCTCTATGACGTCCAGTCGGTCGGCGCCAAGAGCTATATCTCCGTCGCCCAGGATCTGGTGCGGCGTCTGGAGTCGCCCGCCTCGATCGAAACGTCGCCTGAACCGCTACCCGAGGTGACCACATGACCGAGACCAAACGGTTGGGTCGTGGACTCGAAGCCCTGCTCGGGCCGGTCTCCCGGGAGCAGGCCGAAGCGTCGGGCACGCTGCGCGAGCTGCCGATCGCCCAGGTGCGTCCCAATCCCTACCAGCCGCGCACCCGGCTCGACGAGCCGGCGCTCGCCGAGCTCGCCGAGTCCATGGAGGCGTCGGGTCTGCTGCAGCCGGTCGTCGTCCGATCCCAGGGCGGCACCTACGAGCTGATCGCCGGCGAGCGGCGCTGGCGCGCGGCCCAGCGTCTGGGCTGGACCAAGATTCCCGCGGTCGTGAAGGACGTGGACGATCGGACCCTGCTGACGCTGGCCCTGATCGAGAACCTCCAACGCGACGATCTCTCGCCGGTCGACGAGGCCGCCGGCTACCGTCGCCTGGGTGAGGAGTTCCACCTCGGACACGCCGAGATCGCGCGAGCGGTGGGGCGGAACCGCTCGACCGTCGCCAACCTCCTTCGCCTGCTGCAGCTGCCGGACGAGGTGCAGGCCATGCTGCACGACGGCCGGCTGAGCGAGGGGCACGCGCGTGCGCTCCTGGGCGTGAGCGACGCCGAGCGTCAGCTGGCGCTCGCGCGCGAGGCGGTCGAGCAGGGCTGGTCGGTGCGCGAGGTCGAGGCGGTCGTGGCCGGGCAGCGTCCCCGCGCGATCACCAGGGCGGGACGCCGCGGCGCGCCCACGACCAAGCCGGCCACCGCCGACGTGAAACGGGTGGAAGACGCGCTTCGCAAGCGCCTCGGCACCGACGTCCGGGTCACCGCCCGACGTCGCGGCCGTGGACTCGTCACCATCAGCTACTACTCCAACGACGATCTCGCCCGACTGCTCGAGCTGATCCTCGGCAGCCCGTTCGAGGGATGACCCGCCGCTCACGCGGCATTACCGTCGTCATTCAGCGGGACGGGGTGACGCGGTCGCAGTCGATCCGCTTCTCCCTCTGGACGATCAGGCTCGTGCTCCTGGGCGGGGTCTGTCTCCTCGCCGGTCTGGGACTGCTGGCGGTGCTCTACCTTCCCATCGTCCGTGCCGCCGCCCGAGTGCCGGGCCTCGAGCGCCAAGTGGCCCGACTCACCTCGGACAACGCCAAGGTGCGGCAGCTCTCGCTCGAGCTCGACAGCGTGGAGATGCGGTACGCCCAGCTCCGCCAGATGATCGGGGCCGACATCGTCCGCGATCCGCTGGCGCTGTCCTCCATCCTTCCGCTCGCTCCCCCCGTGTTGGCCCGGGTGACCGATGCCCCGCGTCCCCCCGGTCCCGGCCCGACGGTTCCGCGGGAATGGCCGCTCGACGAGGCCGGCTATGTCACCCGGGGGCAGGTGGGGGCGGGCACCCAGGAGGAGGCTCACCCGGGCCTCGACATCGCGGTCCCGGTGGGGACGCTGGTTCGGGCGGCGGGCGGAGCAACGGTGGCCCAGGTGGGTGAGGATCCGGAGTACGGGCAGTACGTCCTCCTGAACCATCCACAAGAGTACCAGACGATGTACGGACATCTTTCGCGCATCATCGTGACATCTGGGCAGGAAGTCGAAGCGGGACAGGTGATTGGCTTGAGCGGAAACAGCGGGAGATCTACCGCCCCGCACCTTCATTTCGAGATCCGGCAACGAGGGACCTCGCTGGATCCACGGACCATGGTCAAACAGGGGGAGTGATGGGCCTCTTCTCTAACCCGGCGAAGGACGAACAGGGCAACGAGCTGCGGCGGCGCAAGACCGACCAGATCCCGTTCTCCATCATCGCCAGCGACATGACGGTCATCGGCGACCTCGAGACCGAGGGCGTCGTCCGGATCGAAGGCCGGGTCAAAGGGACCGTCCGGGTCGGCTCGCAGGTTCTGGTCGCCAGCGGGGCCGTGATCGAGGGGGACCTGCATACCCAGGAAGCCGTCATCGCCGGCCAGGTGTCCGGCGGCATCCGGGCGACCGACCGGGTAGAGCTCCAAGGCTCCGCCGTGGTCACCGGCGACATCCATACTCCCCGGATCGCGATCGTGGAAGGGGCCAAGGTGACCGGTGAGGTCAAGATGGACGTGGCGGCCCCGTCGGATACCCACAAATAGTTGACAATGTCGCTAAGTGTGTGGATATCAAGCCGTTTTGGTACGTCCATGGGCCATTTGGTTACCGAGCTGTCGTGGAAGTGGCTCATTGGTGGTGCCTTACTGGCGTTATCGGCATGCGGAGCCGGGACCAAGGAAGCCGGGCTGCGAGTCGGCCTGATCACGCCCGGCTCCGTGGCCGATGCAGCGTGGAACTCCGGTGCGTATCAGGGCCTGACCTGGATCCACGACTCCCTCGGCCTGGCGGTGAGTCACGTCGAGGCCAGGACCCCAGCGGAGCAGGACGAGGCCCTGCGCGCCTACGCCGCCCAGGGGTATGCCCTCGTCTTCGCCCACGGGTTCGAGTTCCAGGATGCCGCGGAGCGGGTGTCCGCCGAGTACCCGGCGACGACCTTCATCATCACCTCCGGGCGCCGGGTCCACGGCCGGGTGGCGCCGCTGATCTTCCGGCTCGAGGAGGCGAGCTACCTCGCCGGGATGGTGGCCGGGACACTCACCCGAAGCAACGTGATCGGCTTCGTGGGCGGGATCGAGCTACCGCCGATCGAGGCGGCGTACCAGGGATGGGTGAACGGGGCCGCCGCGGTGAATCGCCGGGTCCGGTCGCGCAAGGTCTACCTCAACAGCTTCGACGACGCCGCGGCGGGGCGTGAAGCGGCACTCGCGCTCATCCGCGCGGGCGCCGACATGTTCCACCACAACGCCGACGCGGCGGCGCTGGGGGTCTTCCAGGCGGTGAAGGAAAGCCCGGGGGTGTACCTGTTCGGCTCCAACGCGGACCAGGCCCACCTCGCCCCCGAGCGGGTCGTGGGGAGCGCCGTGATCGATCTGCCCCGGGCCTTTCTGCTGGTGGCCCGGGAGCTCAAGGACGGCCGCTTCACGCCCAAGGTCGAATCCTTCGGCCTCGAGAGCGGCGTGGTGCGGTACGTGCCGAATCCCGCCCTCGACTCCTTGATCCCCGCCGGCCTGACGGCGCGCCTACGGGCCGCCGCCGATTCGATCGCCGCAGGCACCCTGATCGCCGCGCCACGCCCGGCTTCCATGCAGGCGCTGAGGCCGCTCCATCGGCGGCCGGCCTAGCATGGCCGGCGTCCCGCTCGGCGAGCTGGTCTCCTACCTCGACGAGTACCTCCGCATCCGCGACGTGCCGGACGAGAGGAACGCCGTCAACGGCCTGCAGGTCGAGAACTCCGGGACCATCACCCGCGTCGTCGCCGCGGTGGACGCGTCGCAGGCGACGATCGACGGCCTCTCCGCCGGCCCGGCCGGCGCGCTCCTGCTGGTCCACCATGGACTGTTGTGGGACGGCAACGTGCCGCTCACCGGACGCCGGTACCGCCGCGTGGCCGCGCTCCTGGAGCAGGATGCCGCTCTGTACGCGGCGCACATCCCCCTCGATCTCCACCCGGAGGTGGGCAATAACGTGGTGCTGGCGGAGCGGCTGGGGATCGAGGTCGGCGGGTGGTTTGGCGAGTACCGGGGCAGCCCGATCGGGGTGTGGGGGATCGGCGGCGCCCGCTATCCCACCCGCGAGGGACTGGTGGACGAGGTGAACCGGGCCCTGGGAACGTTCACGCCCGGGGCGCGACTGATTCCCGGCGGGCCGGAGCGGGTCTCCCGAATCGGCATCATCACGGGCGGCGCCGGCGGCATGATCGGGGCCGCCCGCGACGCGGGGCTCGACACCTACATCACCGGCGAGGGAGCGCACCACACCTACTTCGACGCCGTGGAGTGGGGGCTCAACGTGATTTACGCCGGCCACTATGCCACCGAGACCCTGGGGGTGCAGGCGCTGGCCTCGCATCTGGGGGAGCGATTCGGCCTGGACTGGGAGTTCCACGACCACCCGACCGGCCTGTGAGCGCACCGCCCGCGCCGGTGCTCCGGCTGGAGGGGATCGAGAAGCGCTACGGCCCCGTGCACGCGCTGCGCGGGGCCGATTTCACGCTCTACCCCGGCGAGGTGCATGCGCTGCTGGGCGAGAACGGCGCGGGGAAAACGACGCTCATGCAGGTGGCGGACGGCCTGGTGCGTCCCGACGCCGGGAGGATCCGCGTGGGCGACGCCGACCGCTCCGCGCTCACGCCGAGCGAGGCACGGCGTCTGGGGATCGGGATGGTGCACCAGCATTTCACCGGGATCCCCGCCTTCACCGTCGCGGAGAACGTGGCGCTCGCCACCGGATGGCCGGTGACGCCCGGCGCGCTCAGGGAACGGGTCCGCCAGGCGAGCGAGCGGATCGGCCTGCCGCTCGACCCCGACGTCCGGACCGGACGACTGAGCGTCGGGCTCAAGCAGCGGCTGGAGATCGTAAAGGCGGTGGCGGCCGACGCGCGCATCCTCCTGCTGGACGAGCCGACCGCGGTGCTCGCGCCCGCCGAAGTGGCCGAGCTGCTGGATGTCATCCGGCGCTTCACCGCGTCCGGCGGGGCCGCGGTGCTGATCACCCACAAGCTCGACGAGGCGCTCGCGGCGGCCGACCGGGTCACGGTGCTTCGACGCGGTGCGGTCGTGGTGCAGGCGCTCCGAGGTGAGCTCGACCCGGCCGGGCTGGCCGCGGCGATGATCGGCGGGGA
>DATCWW010000360.1:0-14860 GCA_036566145.1 Gemmatimonadales bacterium | reverse complement strand
CGGGGGTGATGGCGCTCGCGGTCTGGGCGCTCGCGGGCGCGCCGGTCCATCTGGCGGCGCCCTGAGCCCGGGAAACACCATTCTTCCCTGAGCGCGGGCTCCAACCCCGGAGGCGTGAATGTCACCCCCTCGAGCCACCCGCCTGGTCCGCGCGGCCCCCTATCTGCTGGTACCCGACGTCGCCGCCACGGCCGCGTACTACCAGGACATCCTCGGTTTCGAGCGCGAGTACCTCGCCGGCGATCCGCCGGAGTTCGCGATCTACGCCCGGGACGGGCTTCCGATCATGTTCCGCCGCGCGCCCGATCGGGGCCGAATCACGCCGGTCGAACGGCAGGGCGGCACCTGGGACGTCTTCTACTGGGTGGAAGGATTGGACGCCCTCCACGCCGATCTGGTGAAGCGCGGCGCCGAGCTCGCCTACGACCTCACGCTGCAGCAGTACGGGATGCGGGAGTTCGCCGTGCGTGACCTCGACGGCCACGTGCTCGGCTTCGGCGAGCCGACGGCATGAAATCGGAGGAAGGACTCCTTCGCGCCATCGGACCGGTCGGGCTCGCCCTCAGCGTGGTGAACGTCACGGTGGGCGGGAGCATCTTCGTGCTTCCGGCCGTCCTCGCGCGAGACCTGGGCACGGCGGCGCCAACTGCCTACCTCTCAGGCGCGGCGGTCATGGCGCTGGTGGCCCTGGCCTTCGCGGAGGCCGGGCGCCGCACCACGGTGAGCGGCGGGCCATATGCATACGTGGAGCGGGCGTTCGGGCAATTCCCCGGATACCTCGCGGGACTGCTCACCTGGCTCGCGACGATTGTCGCCTGCGGCGCGGTAGGCGCGGCGCTGGTGGACTCGCTCGCCACCATGGTGCCCACGTTGCACCACCCGGTACCGCGCGCGGTCACCGTCGCCGTCATCTTCGGGGTTCTGGCGCTGGTGAACGTGCGCGGTGTCCGCGCGGGGACCGCGCTCGCGTCCGCCGCCGGGGTAGCCAAGTTCATCGGACTCGTGCTCTTCGTGCTCCTGGCCGCCCGATTCGTGCAGCCCGGCCACCTGGCCTGGACCGTGCCGGCCGGCGGCAGCGACCTCGGGCGGGCCACTGTCCTGGTGATCTTCGCGCTCGCGGGAATGGAGATCCCGCTCTGCGCCGGCGGCGAGATCCGCGACCCGGCTCGCACGGTGCCGCGGGCCCTGGCCGCGGCCACGCTGCTGGTCGTGCTGCTCTACGTCACGATCCAGCTGATCGCGCAGGGCGTGCTTGGCCCCGCGCTCGCCGGCTCCTCCGCCCCGCTCGCGGATGCGCTGGCCGGACTCGGCTCCGCCGGCCGCGGGCTGATCCTGGCCATCGGGGCGATCTCGATGGTAGGCTTTCTGGGAGGCGACATCCTGGGACAGAGCCGGGTGCTGTTCGCCTTCGCGCGGGACGGACTGCTGCCGCGCCGGCTGGCGGCGGTGCACCCGACCACCCGGGCGCCTCACGTCGCGGTGATGGTCAACGCCGTCGTGGCCGCCGCGCTCGCCATGTCGGGCAGCTTCACCCTGCTGGCGCCGGTCGCGAGCATCGCGATCGTGCTGCTGTACATCGCGACCTGCGTGGCTGCCTGGGTGGTGACGCGGCGAGAGCCGCGCCGCGCCGGGGCGCTCCCAGGCGCGACCGCGTTGCTGGCGATCCCGGGGTTGACCTGGGTGCTGGTCCACAGCACCAGCCAGGAGTTCTTCGCGGTGGTCGTGGCACTGGCGGCAGGGGCGGTCCTGTATGCCGTGACCACCAGGCTTGCCCCGGCGGTGCAGGTCTAGCCGCGCAGCGGGTGATGTTCGGGGAATCGAACTGTGAGGACGTATGCTCGTGACAACCCTACGGCGGCCGGCGGGCCTGCTCGTCCTGATCCTGCTCGCCGCCTCGCCCCGCACTCCCCTCGCCGCGCAGTCCGCGCGCGACGGCCAGCATGACTTCGACTTTCACATCGGCACCTGGACCACGACCCTCGCCCGGCTCCAGCACCCGCTGACCGGCGACACCACCTGGCTGCACTACACCGGCACGACGGTGGTCCGAAAGGTGTGGCACGGGTTGGCCAATCTCGTGGAGCTGGAGGCGCATGGGTCGGCGGGGAACTTCCAGGCGCTCAGTCTCAGGCTGTACAACCCCGCCGCACGGCAGTGGAGCCTCAACTTCAGCAACAGCCGGAGCGGCACGCTCAGCGAATCCTCGATCGGAGCGTTCCGCGATGGCCGGGGCGAGTTCATCTCCCAGGAACCCTACGGCGAGCGCACCATCCTGGTGCGCTTCCTCATCCAGCCTCTCACCCGGGACTCCGTTCGCTTCGAGCAGTCGTTTTCCGACGACGGCGGCAGAACCTGGGAGCTGAACTGGGTCGCGACGGACGTGCGGGTGAGGGGGTGAGCCCGGAGCGCTACTCCCCCGGCCGATAGACCCGCTCGGTGTGCCCCTCGAGCTGACCGGGATAGAAGTACACCGGGCGGAGCCGACCCTCGGCGTAGCGCTCCGCCTGGTCGTTGTAGTGAGGCGACGCAGGATCGCCGCTCTCACCACCGGGCGTCACCGCGATCGCGCGGACGCTGTCCCGCCCGAACTCCACCACCGCCACGAAGGTGTTCCCGTAGGTGCCGTAGCGCCGGCGGGTGCCGGGGTAGGTGCGGCTGGAGACCGCCGCGAGTGAGCCCCAGTTGGAGGAGGTGAACGGAATCGCCACGCTGACGCGGCGGTCGTCAAAGGGACGAGCCGGATCGGGGGCAGGGCGCTGGAACCGGTTGATCTCGCCCCACGGCGTGCGCCAGGTGCCGAAGTCGCGGTTCAGATGCTCGACCGCCGTGCGCAGGGCGTCGAGCTTGTCCCCCGCCGAGGTGCTGTCGGCCATGTAGTCGTAGACGGCCATCTCGGGATAGACCGGGACCCGGCTGCGCACCCGACCCATGAGCTCGTCACCCCAGGCGACGGCCAGGGAGGTCGGCACGCTCGCCGCGGACCAGCGATAGTCCCATCCCCGAAGCGCCTCGATCGGCTCGGTCAGTCCATCCGCGGCCGGCTTCCCGGCCAGGGTGTCGAACGCTTCGACCAACCGAGGCACCAGTCGGGCGAGGGCGGTCAGGTAGGGATCGAACGCCGCGGCGCGGAGCCGCTCGATGGTAAAATCCCGGCGTCCGATCAGCACCCGGATGGCCTGCTGCCCCCGCGGGATCTCGCCGACCATGTCCATGTACTTCGGGTACTGCTCGCGCCGGGGACTGTCGCGGCCCGCCACCGAGTAGGGCCAGTTGTTGGTGTTCTGCAGCCACCCGTTCGGCGGATCGACCAGGTGCGGGCTGGATTCCACGCCGTGCACCCCATGCCATTCCGTGGCGGGATCGCTGCCGTCCACCGGCTGGGTCCAGTCGAAGCGATCGTCACGCCGGGGAATGAACTGCGGGTGGAAGTAGGCGATATGCCCGTCGGCGTCGGCGTACACCGTGTTGTTGGACGAGTTCGCGTTCAGGTTCATCGCCTTGCGATACTCGGCCAGGTTCCGGGCCCGGGTTCGGAGGAAGGACTGGCTCAGCGCCTCCACCGGTCGATTCATGAGCCGCACCGTGATCCACTTGTCCCCCACGGAGCGCACCACGGGGCCGTGGTGAGTGTGATACACGGTGAAATCGCGTCCCTGCATTCCATCGGCGGTCCGGTAGCGGAGCTCGATCCGCTCCGTCCGCACCTGCCGGACCTCCCGGCCATAGCGATAGTACGGCTGCCCCGCCTTCCGCACGATCGTCTCGGCGTACTCGTCGATGGCATCGGCCCCGGTCGAGGTGTGCATCCAGCCCAGCCGGGCGTTGAAGCCCTGGTAGATGAAGAACTGCCCCCAGGTGGTGGCGCCGTAGGCGCTCAGTCCCTGGTCGCTCGTCATCTGCAGCTCGGAGCGGAAGAAGAAGGTGGTGTGCGGATTGATCAGCAGGAGCGCCCGGCGGTTCACCGTGTTGGACGGGGCGACGGCGAATCCGTTGGATTCCTGCGACGGACCCGAGGCGCCGGTCCCGGCCGAGGTCGGCTCGGAGGCGGGAGCGTAGAAGGCGCGCAGGGCATCGAGGCTCACTGACTCGATGTCTCCCCCGATGCTCCCCTCGCTGAAGCTGAGCGGCATCCAGGGCTCGAACCGCGTCAGCACCTTCGGGCGGACGGCCGGATGGGTGGACAGATAGTAGTTGAGCCCGTCGGCCCAGGCATCCATCAGGCTCCGGAGCCAGGGAGGGCTCCGGCGATAGAGCGCCTGCAGTGTGTCGGGGTTCACGAAGAGGCGTTGCCGGAGATCCTGCCACAGCGCGTTCTCGCCCTCGGCCTCGGCCAGCCGGCCCGTGTTGACCAGGTAGTTCCGCTCGATCCGGCCGAAGTCGTCCTCGGCCTGGGCGTAGATCATTCCGAAGACAGCATCGGCATCGGTAGTGCCGTGCACATGAGCGATCCCCCAGTCGTCCCGGGTGATCCGGACGGCGTGCGCATGGCGCTGCCAGCGGGCGAGCTCGTCGGAATGGGGCGATGGCGGGGGGGACTGGATGAGCGTAACGGCGAGCAGGGTCGAAAGCAGAGGCACGAGCGCTCGGGCCGGAGGAGCAGGAAATGTAACCGGCCAGGAAACCGGCTCGCCGTGCGCCGCGTCGGGAGAGGACCACTTCGGAGATGCCGTGATGCCGCGCCGCAGCCTCCTGCTCCTGTGTGCCGGCCTGGTCTTGCTGCCGGCCTGCCGGCCACGTCCGACTGGCCCGGGATTGCGCACTCTCTCCGAGCGTGACCGGGCCGCCATCCTCGCGCTCGACACCGCCTTCGTGCAGGCTTGGCTCCGGGACGACACTGCCGGGGTGCTGGCGCTCTTTCATCCCGATGCGGTGCTGTTGCCGCCCGGCGGACGGCCGGTCGAAGGTGTGCGGGCCATCCGGGCGTACTGGTGGCCCGACGACGGAAGCCACACCCGTATTACCGCGTTTACACGAGAGTTGGCCGAGGTTCACGGAACGCCCGACCTGGCCTGGTTCCGAGGGGACGCTGCCCTGGGATGGGTCTACGCCAAGAACGGCAAGGAGGCCAGCCAGACCAGTCGCTCGACCGACCTGGTCCTACTGGCCCCCGACAGCGCCGGACGGTGGCGGATCATCCGCCAGATGTGGTCGCCTGCGCCGGCTCGGTAGCTAGCGGAAGGCGCCATCCTCCTCCAGCGCGAAGGAGCCGTAGCGCACCGGCCCCGCGCGCTCGAGCCGCTGAATCACCACCCCGGTGGTGGAGACCTTGGTCTCCAGCAGGCGGAACGCGGCAGGCAGCGCCCCACCGGCGAAGAGGCGCTTCCCCGAGGCGAGCACGAGGGGGAAGGTCCAGAGCCGGACCTCGTCCACCAGGTCGTGCTCCAGGAGGGTCTGGATCAGGTCGCCGCTGCCCGACACCTGGATCTGGCCCTCGCCCTCCCGTTTGAGCCGGCCCACGTCGGCCACCACGTCGCGGATAATGGTCGTGTTCTGCCAGTCGGCGGTACGCAGGGTGCGCGACGCGACCACCTTGGGCACGGCATTCAGCTTGGCGGCGACCGGATCCGAGGGATCGGTGATGCGGGGCCAATGCCCGGCGAAGATCTGGTAGGTGCGCCGACCCAGGAGGAGAATGTCCGTCTCCAGGATCTGGGCCGCGATCAGCGGGTTCATCACGTCGTCCCAGTAGGAAAAGGACCAGCCCCCGTGCTCGAACCCTCCATCGCGGTCCTCGTCCGGGCCGCCGGGCGCCTGCATCACGCCATCCAGAGTCACGAAGGTGCCCACTACCACTTTCCGCATGTCAACCTCTTCGGTTCAGGGTCGATTTCGTCGCTTCATCCTATCGACGAACGACGTCCGGGGGAATCGACGGCCGGTCAGGCGACCAGAACCGCAGATAGAACATCAAGCGGCACAACAACTTAGATGAATTCACGCTGCTTTCACGGACACGTTGCAGATTGGCTTCCAGTTGATCGACTCCCCCGGACACCACAACAGCGAGGAATCCAATGCGGACCGACAAAGACAAGACCCCCCAGCCGAAGACGAACGACAAGGCCCGCGACCTCGCCAAGCAGAGCGAGAACGTCGAACTCAACGTGGAAGAGCTGGAAGAGCGGATCGCCCCGCGCAAGGCGTTCTAAGCCACACTGAGCGAATCGGGCCGGGTTTCATGAGCCCGGTCCCCCACAAGACCGCCGCCGAGAGCTCGAGCTCGGCGGCGGTTTTGCGTTGGGCCGAATCGGACGCGAAAGATCGCTGTCAGCCCTTTTTCCGGTAGGTCCCGTCGAACACCACGGACCAGGTCTTGCCCCCGTCGCTGCTGGACTCCCAGACCTGCCGCACTTCCTTGCCGTTCGGCGTCCAGGTGATCCGCTGGAGCGTACTGGCAGAGTCGCTCTTCTGCTCCCCGGTGAGGACCATCTTGCCGTCCTGGAACGCCCCATCCAGCTGCAGCAGGTTGCCGCCGTCATCGACCCAGGTCTGGTGCCAGCGACGGCCCGAGGCGTCGTAGATGTTGTAGCTGGTGCCGTGCATGCCGCGGGCCCCGCTCCAGCTCTCCCGCAGCACGCACCCGGTCAGGATCGGCTCGATCCGGTTGGTACCGGCGTACTTGCCGTTCGGCAGGGTGACGTCCCACTCGCCGATCCAGAAATCGAACTGATGGTGCTCGGTGGAGGTGCACGCCGGCGGGCGAGCGGCCTGCTGCGCCTCGGACGCGCCGGACCAAAGCCCGAGTAGCACGGTGAGAACAAGCGCGGCACGAAACCAGGTGGAACGCATCGCGGCTCCGGAGTGAGGGGCTGGATCGAGCACTGGGACCGTAGAAGTCCCTACGGAAACCCGGACCCGCCGGGTTCGGCCGGCAGGGATTACCTTTGGTCCCAACCTCGTCCGCCGTGACTCCAATGACACCCATTCGATTGTCCGCCGCCGGCCTCCTGCTCCTGGCCGCGAGCTTCTCTTCCGCCTCTGCCCAAACCTCGGGCAGGCGCCCCATGACGATAGCCGACCTGATCACCGCGGTCCGGGTGGGCGATCCCCAAGTGTCGCCTGACGGGCAGCGGGTCGCCTTCGTCCGCACCACCACCGACTCCGCCACCGGCAAGCGCAACGCCGACATCTGGGTGGTCGCCGCCGACGGCTCCAGCCGTCCGCGGCCGCTCATCGCCGGTCCCGGCAGCGACGACACCCCGCGCTTCCTCGGCGACGGCCGCATCGCCTTCATCTCGGCCCGGAGCGGAACGCCGCAGGTGTACTTGGCGGATGCCTCGGGGCGCCACGTTCGCGCCGTCACCCGCCTCTCGGGCGGCGTGCAGCCCCCGCTGGTGGTCTCGGCCGACGGGCGACGGGTGGCCTACGTCTCCGACGCCTATCCCCAGTGCGTGGATGACCCGTGCAACGCCAAGGTGCGCGACTCGGTGGCGCGGGACCCGGTCAAGCTGCACCGCCTGAGCCGGCTCCCCTACCGACACTGGAGCGACTGGTGGGAGCAGGTGCGGCATCACGTCTTCGTGACCGAGCTCGCCGGCGGAGCGACGCGCGATCTCACCCCGGGCGACTTCGACAGCCCGCCGCACAACTACGAGGATGCGGCGCTCGCGTTCTCGCCGGATGGGCGGGAGGTCGCCTTCGTCTCCAAGCGGGGCGACAAGGACTCCGAGATGTGGACGACCAACCACGACGTCTGGACGGTGCCGGTGACCGGGGGCGAGCCGACCCGGGTGACCTCCAATCCCGCCGCCGACATGCAGCCGGTCTTCTCCCCCGACGGGAAATCGATCCTGGTGCGGGCGCAGCGCCGGCCCGGCTTCGAGGCCGACCGCTGGTACCTGGACGTCTACGACCGGAGCACCGGCGAGCATCGGACCGTGTTCGAGAGTCCGGACCTTCCGGTGGAGGATTTTCATCTCTCGCCCGACGGCGCCACCGTGTGGTTCAGCTCCACCAGCCATGGGACGGTGAATCTCTACCGGGTGCCCCTCGCGGGCGGCGAGCCCACGCTGGCCCTTCAGGGCGGCGCGGTCGGGGCGTTCCAGCCGGCCGGCGGGTTCGTGATCGCGGCCCGCTCCTCTCTGACCTCACCCGCCGAGCTGGTCCGGGTGGACACCGCGGGCACCGAGCGGCAGCTCACCGCGATGAACGCCACCTGGCTGGGGCAGACCGACCTGCCAACCCCAGCGAGCCGCACGGCCATCGGTGCCGGCGGCGACTCCGTGCAATACTGGCTCCTCCTCCCCCCCGGCATCGATTCGGCGCGCCGCTACCCCGTGGTCTTCCTGATCCACGGCGGCCCGCAGGGCGACTGGGCCGACGCCTGGTCCTCCCGGTGGAACCCGGCGCTCTGGGCGGCGCAGGGCTGGATCGTGGCGGCGCCCAACCCACGGGGCTCGACCGGTTTCGGCCAGCGCTTCGTGGACGAGGTGAGTCAGGACTGGTGCGGCAAGGCGATGATCGACCTGGATGCGGTGTTCGACACGGTCGCAAGCCTCCCCATCGCGGATACCTCGCGCATGGGCATCGCGGGCGCGAGCTACGGCGGCTTCGCGGTGGATTGGCTGATCGGCCACACCAACCGGTTCAAGGCCGCCGTGAGCCACGACGGTGTGTTCAACCTCGAGTCGATGTCGTTCGCCACCGAGGAGCTCTGGTTCCCGGAGTGGGAGTACGGCGGCCCGCCGTGGTCCGACCGGGCGCGCAAGAGCTTCGCGCGCTGTTCGCCCCACCGCTCCGCCGACCAGATCCGGACGCCGACGCTGGTGATCACCAATCAGCAGGACTTCCGGGTCCCGGTGGACCAGGGACTGCAGCTCTTCACCACATTGCGCCGGAACGGGGTAGAGTCGGAAGGACTGGTGTTCGAGAACGAAGGTCACTGGGTGCTCGGCGCCCTGGACAGCCGGCGGTGGCACGAGGCGGTGTTCGGATGGATGAAGAAGTATCTCACTCGCGCAGAAACGCCTTGATCGCGCCGTAGTAGGCGGCGCTGTCCACCAGGAACGCATCGCCGTGCCCGCCGGCGAGCGGGACGAAGCGCTTCGGCTCCGGGGCCAGGGCGAAGAGGCGTTCGCCGTGGTCGATCGGGACGACGTCGTCGGCACGGGCGTGGAGAAAGAGCTTGGGCACGGTGAGCCGGCCGATCTTCTTGTCGCTCTCGAAGCGGTTCCGGGCGATGAGCCGCACCGGCAGCCAGGGGTAGATTTCCTGGCCTCGGGCAACGCCGGAGAGGAGCGCGCCGTCGAGGATGAGCCCCGCGGCAGGCTCCCGGGTCGCCAGCTCGACCGCGACCGCCGAGCCGAGCGAGTGACCGAAGATCACGATCCGCTGGGCCGGAACGCCCAGCGTATCGCGCAGGTACCGGTAGGCCGCCACCGCATCGAGGTACACTCCGCGCTCGTCCGGGCTCCCCTCGCTTTCGCCGTACCCCCGATAGTCGAAGGCCAAGATGCCGACGCCGAGCTCCCTGAGCCCGGCGTAGTGTTCGGCGCGGCCGCTCTCGGAGAGGTTTCCGGCGTTACCGTGGCAGATGAGCAGCCAGGGCGCGTCGGCCGTACCGGCCGGCGGCCGCATGACCCACGCCGAAAGGTTGACACCATCCTCGGCGCGAAAGCGGACCGGTTCGGGATCGAGCCTGAGCGCCGCGGGCGGCGGTGTGAGTCGCCGAGCGGATCCCGGCACGAACACCAGGCGCGGCTCCATCGCGCGGACGATGAGCACGAGGATCACGTAGGCTACGATCACCGCTCCCGCGATCCGCAGCATCAGCTTTCCTCTTCTGCTGTCGCCGCGTGCGCCATGTCTCCGCTACGCCGGATAGTACCGCCCACCCTGCCGGGCCATCTCGGCCAGCGCCGGCGCCGGGCGGAACCGCTCGCCGTAGCGGTCCTGGAGCTCGTACAGCGTCTCGATCACGCGGGCCGCGCCGAAGTCGTCGATCATGCGGAGAGGGCCGCCGCGGAAGGCGGGAAAGCCGATCCCGTAGATGGCGCCGATGTCGCCGTCGCGGGCACTCCGGATGACGCCTTCGCCGCAGGCGGCGGCCGCTTCGTTGAGCATGGCATACACCAGCCGCCGACGCACCGTCTCGGGATCGGCCGAGTCGCTGGGCTTGACGTTCAGGAGCCCGTAGACGCCGTCGTCCACCCCGGTCTTGTGCCCGTCGCGGTAGCGGTAGAATCCGCGTCCGTTCTTCCGGCCCAGGCGTCCGGCCTGGAGCAGCCGCTCGAGCCCGACGCCCGGTCGCATCCGCTCGCCGAAGGCCTCCTGCATCACCTTGGCCGCCTTCTGCGCCACGTCGAGGCCCACCTCGTCGAGCAGCGCCACGGGGCCCACGGGGAACCCCCACTCCGTCATGGCGCGATCGACCAGCTCGATGGGCACCCCTTCCTCGACCAGCAGGCCCGCCTGGCCCAGGTACGGCGAGAGGATCCGGTTGACCCAGAAGCCGGGGTGATCCTCTACCACGATCACCGTCTTGCCCATCCGGCGGCCGAACCGGACCGCGGTCACGACCGCCTCGGGGCTGGTGGCGTCGGTGGGGATCACCTCGAGCAGCGGCATCTTCTCGACGGGAGAGAAGAAATGCATCCCCAGCACCCGCTCGGGGTAGGCGGCCTCCGCCGCGATCTCGCGGATCGGAATGGTGGAGGTATTGCTGGCGAAGATCGCATCGGGACGCACCCGCTGCTCCACTTCGGCCAGAATCCGGCGCTTGAGCTCGAGCTCCTCGAACACCGCCTCGATCACCAGGTCGGCGCGGCCGAAGCCGGAATAGTCGTCGCTCCCCGAGAGCAGCGCGCGGACCCGCTCATGCTGCGGCCGGGTGAGCCGGCGGCGCTTGAGCCGCTCGTCCAGGATATCGGTGGCCGCCCGGATCCCCTTCCCCACCCGGAAGAGGTCGGCGTCCTTGAGCCGGGTGTCCACCTCGACGTTGAGCACCGCCGTGCCGGCGATTCCCGACCCCATGAAGCCCGAGCCCACCACGCCGAGCCGGCGGATCTGCCGAGGAGAGGCGCTGCCGGGGGGCACACCGTCGTCCTTCTTGAGCGCGGTGGTGGCGAAGAAGATCTGCACCAGCTTGCGGCTCACGTCGCCGACGGCGAGATGGCCGAAGGCGCGGTGCTCCTCCGCCAGCCCGGCGGCGACCCCGTGCTCCAGGCCGACCCGCACCGCTTCCAGCGCGGCGAGCGGCGCGGGGTAGTGACCGCCGGTCTTCTTGAGCACCTGTGCCCGGGCCTGGCGATAGACCAGCCGCCGCCCGGCCGGGGTGCGGTCGAGGAAGAAGCCCGGCAGGCCGCCCTGGGTCGCGCGCCGCTGACTGCCGCCCTTGGCCAGACGATCGGCCGCGGCCATCGCGGTGCGCAGCAGGATGCTCTTCGCCACCAGCTCGTCCACCAGACCCAGCTTGAGCGCCTTGGCCGCCCGCTCGCTCCGTCCGGTGAGGATCATGTCCAGCGCCGCGCGCGCGCCGATGAGTCGGGGGAGCCGCTGGCAGCCGCCCGCGCCGGGGATGAGGCCGAGCTGGACCTCGGGGAGGCCGAGCTGGGTCTTGGGATGATCGGTGGCGACGCGGTAGGGGCAGGCGAGGGCGAGCTCGAGACCGCCCCCGAGACAGGCGCCGTGGATCGCGGCGACGACGGGCTTGGGCAGGGTCTCGACCCGGCTCACCATCTCCTGCCCCTCGAAGCTCAGTCGCTCCGCTTCGGCCTGGGTGGTGAGCGCGGTGAACTCCTCGATGTCCGCCCCGGCGATGAAGCTGTCGGACTTCCCCGAGATCAGCACCACCGCGCGGATCTCGGCCTCGTCGCGGACGCGGATGAGCAGCGCCTCGAACTCGACCTTCACCGCGGCGTTGAGCTTGTTGACCGGCTCGCCGGGCAGGTCGAAGGTCACGACCGCGATTCCGTCGCGCACCTCGGTGGTGAAGGCCGACACCGCTAGCCGTCCCGCTCCAGCACCAGGGCGTACCCCATCCCACCCTGGGCGCAGATCGAGATCAGGCCGAACCGCACGTCGCGCCGCTTCATTTCGTTGGCGAGCGTGGTGACCAGCCGGCACCCGGTGGCCGCGAACGGATGTCCGATGGCGATCGAGCCCCCCATCACGTTGGTGATGCCCCAGTCCACTTCCCCCACGGGCCCGGAAAGCCCGAGCCGCTCGGCCCACGCGGCGGAGCCCCATGCCTGCACATTGCTCAGCACCTGGGCAGCGAAGGCCTCGTGGATCTCGACCAGCCCGAGGTCGCTCCAGGCGAGGCCGGCGCGCTCCAGCGCCTTGGGTACGGCATAGACGGGGCCCATGAGGAGCTGCCATCCCGGATCCACCGCCGCGACCGCGTAGCTTCGGAGATAGGCGAGGGGGGTGTAGCCCAGCGCCTGGGCCTTCTCTTCGGCCATGAGCAGCACCGCCGCGGCGCCGTCGGTGAGGGGGGACGAGTTCCCCGCGGTGACCGAGCCGTAGCGCCGGTCGAAGACCGGCTTGAGCGCGGCGAGGGCCTCCATCGAGGTCTCGGCACGGATGCCGTTGTCCACCGTCACCGGCTGATCCATCGCGGCGCCGGAGAACCAGGCCGCGATCTCGGCGGCCATGCGCCCGTCCTGCGCGCCGGCCGCGGCGCGGCGGTGACTCATCAGCGCCAGCTCGTCCTGCGCCTCGCGGGTGATGCCGTTCTCCTTCGCCATCTTCTCCGCGCTCTGGCCCATCGTCTCGCCGGTGCTGGGCTCGGCGATGGCGGGAGTGACCGGCACCAGGTCGCCGGGGCGGATCCGCCCGAACGCGCCGGCCCGGCCCGCGAAGGTCTTGGCCCGGCTCGCATCCATGAGGATCCGGCTCATGCGGCGCGAGTGGAGGATGGGGATGTCGCTCAGGGTCTCGACCCCGCCGGCGAGGATGGTGTCGGCGTGGCCCAGCACGATCTGGTCGGCGGCGTTGGTGACGGCCTGGGCGCCGGAGGCGCAGGCCCGGTTCAGGGTGTAGGCGGGAACGCTGGGGAGGAGCTGGGGGAGGAGGCTAACCTCGCGCCCCACGTTCGGGGCCTGCACCGAGGGGACCACCTGGCCCCAGATGACTTCGTCGATTTCCCGGCCGTCGATCTCGCTCCGATAGAGCAGCTCGCGGGCGGCGTGGCGGGCGAGGGCCGTGGCGGAGGCATCACGCAGCACGGTGCCGCTCTTGGCGAAGGGGGTGCGCACGCCGGCCACGACGGCGACCCGGCGACCGGGCCGGGACTCGGGCATGTTGCTCCGGGTCGGAGGTGGGACTTACTTCTTTACGCCCAGCACGCTCGCGACCGCGCGCCAACGCTCGGCGTCGATCGCCTCGAGGACCTCGCGCCCGTGCACGATGGTGAGCGGCGCGACCAGCCCGGCCAGCTCGCCGGGGCGGAGAAGGTGGTCGTCCGAGGTGGGGCCCCAGCCGAGCTCGCGCTGGGCAAGCAGGAACGTCTCCATCATCAGGAAGCCGCCGGGCGCGAGCTGCGCCACCAGATCCGGCATCCTGGCCCGGTCAAGATAATTGAACACCAGAACCCCATCAAAGCCGCCCAGCTCCGGCCACGGCCCTTCGAGGTCCGCTACGCGCCAGTCCACCTCGAGTCCGCGCTCCTGGGCCAGCTCCCGCGCGGTGGTGAGCCGTTCCTCGTCCCGGTCGAGCGCCGTGACGCGGGCACCCAGGGCCGCGGCCGCGAGGCTGTGGCGTCCCTCGCCGCAGGCGAGGTCGAGCACCCGCATCCCCGAGCGCAGCCGATGACCGTGCCACACGAACCAGGTGCTGGGGCGCGGGAGGCGGGAGACGGGGGACAGGGTCACGGACGGCATTCCTCTCAACGGGCACCACTCGCGCGGCTCACCGCCGAGCCGGCAGACCTGCTGGTCATCGGCGGCGGGATCACCGGGGCGGGCATCGCCCGCGACGCGGCGATGCGCGGACTCCGCACGGTGCTGGTGGAGCAGCACGATCTGGCCTGGGGCACCAGCTCGCGCTCCAGCCGCCTGGTGCACGGCGGCCTGCGCTACCTGGAGACCGGCGACCTCCGCCTGGTGCTGGAGGCCAACCGGGAGCGCCGGGTCCTGCTCCGGATCGCGCCCCATCTGGTCTGGCCCCTGCCGTTCGTCTTTCCGCTGCACCGCGGCGACCGGGTGGGCCCGGCGCGGCTCGCGGCCGGCATGTGGCTCTACGATCTCCTGGCGCTGTTCCGCAATGTGAAGGGGCACCGCATGCTGGGCAAGCGCGCGCTGCTCGAGGCCGAGCCGATGCTGCGCGAGCGCGGGCTCCGGGGCGGCGCGCTCTTCTACGACGCGCAGTGCGACGACGCCCGGCTCACCCTGGCCACGGCGCGCTCCGCGATCCAGCACGGCGCGCTGGTGGCCAACTATGTCGCCGTGGTCGGCCTGGAACGGACCGCCGGCCGGGTGGTCGGGGCGCAGGTGGAGGACCGGCTCGGCGGCGGACGAGGCGTCATCCGGGCCGGCGTGGTGATCAACGCGACCGGCCCCTGGGGCGACCGGATCCGCCGGATGGAGGATGCCGGCGCGGCCCCACTTCTCCGCCCCACCAAGGGAATCCACCTGGTGGTCGAGCGCCGCCGGATCGACCACCGCCACGGGATCATCTTCACCAGCCCGATCGACGGCCGGGTGATGTTCATCCTGCCCTGGGGCGACCTCTCCTACATCGGCACCACCGACACCGACACCGAGGAGAGCCCCGATCGCCTGGACATCCTGCCGGACGAGGTGGTCTACCTCCTCCGCTCCGCCAACGCCCGTTTTCCCAACGCCCGCCTCACCGTCGAGGATGTGCGCGGCGCCTGGGCCGGGCTCCGGCCGCTGGTGGCTCCCGACGCGCCGCAGGCGGC
>DATCWW010000347.1:0-2094 GCA_036566145.1 Gemmatimonadales bacterium | reverse complement strand
CCCGCACCGCGGCGACCGCCTCGACCGTCTGCACGCTACCCGCGCCGAGGGCACGGGCAGCTCCGTCGAGCACTCGGCGGGCGGCAGCGTCGGGCTCTGCGCCGGGGCAGCGCGCGGGAGGGTCGGGCCGGAAGGTCGAGGCGACCGTCTGCATCCGCCATCCGCCGTCCTGCCAGTGGTAGGTGGAGCTGTAGGCGGTAACGAATACCCGGCGGCGCCGCTCGCCCTGGTCGTCGGGCTCCTCCCGGTCCACGCAGACCACCTGCAGCACGGCAGCGAGTGAGCCGTCGTCGGACAGCGTGATGCGGGGCGGCTCCAGGTTTTCCCAGGCGCGGTAGGCGGCGCCGGTGAAGTAGCGCGCGAACATCGCCCGCACCGAGTCGCGCGGCTGGGCGCTGCGGGCGCCGGCGTCCAGCGATTGCAGGGTGTCGTCGAGCCCGGCGGCGAGGAGCCGGGCGTCGGTCAAGAAATGGGCCCGGCGACCATCGGCGAGGCCGGCCTCGAGCGCGGCGCGGCGGGCCGAGAGATCGACCCGGTCGCGGGCGCAGGCGGAAAGGAGCAGCGGGAGCAGGAGGGCCGCCGGGCGGAGCATCGACACCTCGGGAGGGGATGCTCGCCCGACGCGGCCGCCGGGACCCCGGTTTCAGTGCGTCTCGCGGCTCTCCTCGCGGAGCACCGCCAGGCTCTTGGAGCCCAACGTCACCAGCGACTGGAAGATGCCCTTGACCGTGAGCTTCGAGCCTTCGGGTGGCGGGCTGTTTCCCTCGGAGACGACGGTCAGGGTGCCGGTGTTGTCCTTGACCTGATAGGCGCCGGCCACGAGCGCGCCGATGCTCTTGCTGACCTCACCCTTCACCTGCACGGTCTTGCCGTTGTACTTGGAGGAGTTGGCGAGCAGATCGCCGATGGGCGTGGTGGAGGCGCAGCCTGCCAGCAGGAGGGCCAGCGCGAGCAGGGGAAGGCGACGGACCGCGCGAGACGAACCGAGCATGATGGACGGCTCCGGAACGGGGTCGGAAGCTTGCCGGGACCAGGGGAACCTACCTCGGTTCAGATGCCTGGGCCGCGACCGGCGTCACACTGCTTCGCCAGAGGATTAGCGGTTCCTGACCACCTCGACCCGGGCGATGCGATCGGCTTCCAGGATCCTTTCCGCCACCGCTTGTCCCCCGTCGATCGCTCCGAACAGGGTGAACTCGTGATCGAGCAGCGGGTTGTCCACCAGGTTGATGAACCACTGGCCGTCGCCGGTGTCGCGCCCGCGGGCCGAGATGCCGAGAGTGCCGCGCGCGTGCATCCGGGAGGTCAGCTCGTCGCGCATGAAGGTCGAGTCGCCCACGTACTCGTTGGCGTCGGGCCCGCCGCCCTGGACCACGAAGTTGGGCTCCACCCGCTGGAACGCCTGGTCATCGTAGAATCCCGCCTCGACGAGGCGGATGATCCGCGCGACGGTCGCCGGCGTTTCCGCCGGAAAGAGCCGCACCGTGAAGACGCCGCCGCCGCTCGAGGGCGCCATCGTCACCCGGAGGCGGAGGTCACGCCTGAGGAAGGTGGCGGCGAGCGGTGCCGGCGGGAGCGGCAGCGGGCGGGGATGACCGGCGACCGGCTCGCCTTTCCAGGCCGTCACCGTGGCCCCCGCGGCCTGCACCACCGCGGTGTCGTAATCCTCCAGTGACGGCATGAGCCTCGGCGTCACGGCCGGCGACCCGAGCTCGGAGATGCGCTTCAGCAGCTCGAGACGCGGGTCGCGGGCGTTCTCGGTCCGCCCGGCGCTCAGGCGATCGAACGCCCGCAGCAGGCTGTCGAGCGCGCCGGGCGCCGTGCTGCCCTCGAGCGCGGTGGCCGCGGCCAGCACGACCTGATTACCGGAAGAACCCAGGGCGCGAAGGTACACGCTGTCGGCTTCGTGCCCGACGGTGGCCGAGAGCCCCGCGATCGCCGCCTCCTGCACGTTGCGGTCGGTGTCTCGGGACAACCCGTAGAGCAGCGAGCGGGTGTCGGTGAGCGACGCGGCCCGGGCGGCGTAGACCCGCGTTTCCCAACGGGCGGCCCGCGCCGCCGAGGGGAGGAGCCGGGCGGCCGGTGCACGGTCGA
>DATCWW010000338.1:0-2088 GCA_036566145.1 Gemmatimonadales bacterium | reverse complement strand
GGCTGGCATCGGGTCGGTCGGGGAACCACACCGCGCATGGCTGGTTCGTAGCCGCCGGTCCGGGAATCGAGCCCGGCCCCACGAGCCGGGTCTGCGATGCTGCCGAGCTGATCCCCGCCGCCTTCGAGTGGCTGGGGGCTCCGCCGCCCGCCCGCCGGGATTGGGGGACCGAATCCGGCGAGCAGCCGCCGCGCCGCAGCCTACGGTAGAGGAGGCGCGCTCGCAGGCGGCGCGTCGGTTCCCAACCCGGAGGCTTCCATGCGGTCCCCCATCCCGTTGATCCTTGTCGCGATCCTTGCGGCCTGCGACGGCGAAGACCAAGCCGTGCGTCCCAGCGGCCCCCCCCAGCTCGCCACCGGCGCGTCCTATGCCGTGGTCAAGTTTCCCGCCAACCTCGGCGGCACCCAGAGCCGAGGGATGGCGATCAACCGCTCTCGGTGGATCGCCGGCTGGTCCAACCTGGCCGACGGCACCCGCCACGCCGCCCTCTGGCGGAACGGTGTCATCACCGACCTCCACACCCTCGGCGGCCCCAGCAGCACCGTCCCCTGGCAGGGGTTGAACGACGCCGGAATGGTGGTGGGGATCTCCCAGCTCGACGAGGTCGATCCGCTCGACGAGGACTGGAGCTGTGAGCTCGGCGGGTTCATCGTCAACCCCAACCCGACCAACCTCATCTGCCGCGGCTTCGTCTGGCAGGGCGGCGAGATGCGCGAGCTCGCGCCCTTCGGCGGCACCCACAGCTTCGCCACCGGCATCAACGCGCTGGGCCAGATCGTCGGCTGGGGCGAGACCGCGGTGCACGACAACACCTGCGTGGACAAGCAGGTGCTCAACTTCCGCGCCGCGATCTGGGAGCCCAACCTCGGCAGCAAGGGCCGGATCAAGGCGCGCGAGCTGCCCCCCTGGCCCGGCGACCCCACGTCGGCGGCCACCGCGATCAACGACGCGGGGCAGGCCGTCGGCATCTCGGGTCTGTGCGACCAGGCCGTGGGCCGCTTCAGCGCCCTCCGCGCCATCCGCTGGGGACGGAACGGCAAGCCCGACACCCTGCCGACGCTGGGCGGCCACGCATGGCACACACCGATGGACATCAACGAGCGGGGCGACGTCGTGGGCTTCTCCAATCCGTCGGGAGACGGCAGCGGGGCCGACTTCGCCGCCCATGCGTTCCTCTGGACCGACGGCTCGGCCACCGCCAAGGATCTGCACACGCTGCCCGGCGATGCCCTGAGCGAGGCGTTCGCGATCAACGAGCGGGGTCAGGTGGTGGGCGTCTCCTTCGGCGGCTCGGAGGGCTCGCACGCCTTCCTCTGGCAGAACGACGTGCTGCTGGACCTCAACGACCTGGTGGACATCGGGCCCGACGTGCTGCAGTCGGCGCAGGACATCGACGACGACGGCCGGATCACCGGGCGGGTGCGGGATGGGGTCACCGGCGAGATCCTGGTCTTCGTCGCCACGCCGCTCGGAGTGGCGCCCTGACCGCGCGGCGGGTACGGTTCCCATGATGCTCAATCCCGAGGCCTGCAGCCGGGCGGTGTCGTCCCGCGACCCGCGGTTCGACGGGGTGTTCTTCGTGGGGATCACCACCACCGGGATCTACTGCCGCCCAATCTGCCCCGCGCGGGTGTCCTATCCCGATCGGCGGCGCTTCTTCGACACGGCCGCCGCGGCCGAGCGGAGCGGGTTCCGTCCCTGCCTCCGCTGCCGCCCCGAGCTGGCACCGGGCAAGGCCCTCTGCGACGCCGTCCCCCGGTTGGCCCGGTCCGCGGCGCTCCGCATCGCCGAGGGCGCGCTCAACGGAAGGAGTGTGGATGCCCTGGCGCGCGAGCTCGGCGTGGGCGGACGGCAGCTCCGCCGCGCCATGGAGCGTGAGCTGGGAGTCTCGCCGGTGGAGCTGGCCCAGACTCACCGGCTGCTCCTCGCCAAGTGCCTGCTGACCGATACCCGCCTGCCGGTCACCCGGGGGGCGTACAGTAGCGGGTTCCAGAGCCTGCGTCGGTTCAACTCCGTGTTTCGCGAGCGCTACCGCATGAGCCCGAGCGCGCTGCGCCGGGGCGACGGGCCGCGCGCCGCGGCGCCCGC
>DATCWW010000322.1:0-13332 GCA_036566145.1 Gemmatimonadales bacterium | reverse complement strand
CGCCGCCGGCCCAGCCGCAGCCTCCGGCCACGCCGAGCCCGGCCGGGGGGGACAGCGTCCGATGAACGTCTCCCGCGCGAACCGGCTCCAGCTGGCCCTGGTGCTGAGCGTCCTGGTGCTGCTGCACTTCTACGTCCGCCCGCGTCTGTGGAGCGCCCGGGTGAGCCCGGACTTCCTGCTCATGGCGCTGGTGTTCTTCTCCATGCGGGCGGGACCGGGCGCGGGCGCGGTGGCGGGGTTCGTGGTCGGGGTGGTGACCGACGCCCTCACGCCGGCCCGCTTCGGGGCGGGCGCGCTGGCGCATACCGTCGTGGGCTACCTCGTCGCCTGGGCCCGGGCGGTCTTCTTCGCCGATAACCTGGCGGTATACGCCGGCTTCGTGGCCGCGGCACTCTGGCTCCGGGATCTGGTGCTGCTGGTGGCGAGCGGTACCTACCACTCGCCGCTGCTGGCCGAAGTCACCCTGTACAGCCCGCTGCAGGCGCTCACCACGGCCCTCTTCGCCCTGCTCATCCTCGCGGCCTTCCGCGAGTGGTTCGCCATCCGGCTCGACCTGTGAACGGCTTCGACTCCTACCGCGTCAGGGAGCGCGCCGACATCGCCCGGGCGGTGCTGGCCGGGGTGTTCCTGCTGCTCGCGGGCGCCTTCTTCCGGACCCAGGTCATCCAGCACGAGAAGTTCCAGCTCCGGGCCGAGACCAATCGGCTCCGGCCGATTCCGCTCACGGCTCCCCGGGGCACGATCTTCGACCGCAACGGGAAGATCATCGCCGAGAACGTCCCCGGATATTCGGTGAAGGTTCTGGCGCCTTCGGCCGACTCGCTGAGCGCGGTGCTGACCCGGATCTCGCGCTTCGTGCCTCTCGACACCGCCGACGCGGCCGAGGTGGTCCGGCGCTTCCGCCAGGCGCGCTACCAGCCCGCGCTGGTGTTCGGCGACGCCAAGTTCGAGACCGTCGCCCGGCTCGAGGAGCACCGGGCCGTGCTGCCGGGCCTGGTGATCCAGTCGGAGCCCAAGCGGCTGTATCCCGCGGGGAAGGCGGTGGCCCACCTGGTGGGCTACGTCTCCGAGGTCACCGAGACCGACCTGACCGAGAAGCGGTATCCCGGCGCGGATCTGGGCACCATCGTGGGCAAGGCCGGCCTGGAGCGGCAATACGACGACACCCTGCGCGGCGCCGAAGGCGTTCGCTATATCGAGGTGAACGCCCGGGGGCGGCTGGTGCGGGAAGATGCCGGCGCGGCCTCGCTGCCGCCCACGCCGGGGCACCCGGTGTTCACGACCATCGACCTCGAGCTGCAGCGCTATGTGGACAGCATCTGGCCGGCCGGGGTGCGTGGCGCCATGATCGCGATGACACCGGGCGGGCAGGTCCGGGCGCTCTATTCGGCGCCCAGCTACGACCCCAACGTCTTCGTCGGGGGGATCTCCCGGGCCAACTGGCGCGCGCTCAACGAGGACGAGGCCCGCCCGCTGCTCGACCGGGCCATCCAGACCCGTTACCCGCCGGCCTCGCCGTTCAAGCTTGCCATCGGCGCCATGGCGCTGAAGCGCGGGCTCATCGGGCTCGACACCCACATGCCTCAGCCATGCCGCGGCGGCATGCGCCTGGGCAACCGCGTCTTCCGCTGCTGGAAGAAGGAGGGTCACGGCTCGCTGGACCTGATCGGCGCGGTCGCCGCGAGCTGCGACGTGTACTTTTACCAGCTCGGCCTCCGGCTCGGGCTCAACGCCATCATTCAGGATGGCGTGCTGATGGGATTCCAGGACAAGAGCGGGATCGATCTGGAGAACGAGAAGGACCCGATCTACCCCTCGAATACCGCCTACTTCGACAAGCTCTACGGGCCGAGAAACTGGAGCCCGCCGGCGACCACGCTCAACTTCTCCATCGGCCAGGGCGAAAACACCCAGACCCTGGTCAACATGATGCGCTTCTACGAAGGGCTGGCCGGCAACGGCGAGGCCGCCACGCCCTACATCGTGCGGCCCGCCACCAGCAAGACCCGCTCGCTGGGGATGACGCCGGCGCAGCTGGACGGACTCCGCCGCGCCCTCATCGCCGTGGTCGAGCGGGGCACCGCCGCGGCGAGCCGGCGCAAGGACCTCGCGGTGGCCGGGAAGACCGGCACCGCGCAGAACCCCCACGGGAAGGACCACGGCTGGTTCATCGGATTCGCGCCGGCCGAAAAGCCGGAGCTCATCGTGGGCGGGATCATGGAGTTCGCCGAGCACGGCACCACCGTGGCGCCGTACGTCGTCCGCGTGCTCCACCGCTATCTGCTCGGCCCCGACACGACGGCCACGGTGAAGGTCAAGCTGTTCGACGAGGGCATCGCGCTGGATACCGCCCCGCGGCCGGTGGAGCTCGATCCCGATTCGGCGGCGGCGGGTGCCCGGGCCGACTCGGTGCGGCGAGCGGGTGAGCGGTGAGAGCCCCGGCGGTCGACCGGCAGCTCCTCCTGGTGAGCGCCGGGCTGATCATCTTCGGCCTGCTGACACTGTACTCGGCGGGGCAGACCGACGTGCCCACCCGTGCCGCCGGGGTGTGGTACCGGCAGTTCTTCTGGGTGGGCATCGGGATCGTCGGGGCGTGGGTCACCTTTCACATCTCGCCCCGGCTGCTGGAATGGCTCGCCCCGGCGCTCTATGGGTTCAGCCTGGCCCTGCTGGTGCTGGTGCTCCTGGTCGGGACCGGGGCCGGCACCGCGGAGAGCAGCCATAGCTGGCTCTCGGTCGGCGGGCACCAGATCGGCCAGCCCTCCGAGCTCGCCAAGGTTGCTACCGTCCTGATGCTCGCCCGCTATCTCTCCAGCCGGCGGGAGCCGCCCCGGTTCCTCCGCGACCTCCTGGCTCCCGGGCTCATCGTCGGGACGCCCTTTCTCCTGGTGCTCAAGCAGCCCGACCTGGGCAGCGCGATCGTGTTCATCGGGATCGCATTCGCCATGCTGTTCTGGGCCGGCGTTCGTCCCCGGCTCCTCTTTCTTCTCGCCTCGCCGGGCCTGAGTCTGCTCCTCGCGTTCAACAACTGGGCCTGGGGCGCGTGGATCGTCGCGTTCACCGCCCTGCTCTTCGTCTGGCGGCCTTACCTGTCCGATGCGCTCCTCATCTGGTTCCTCAACGTGGCCATGGGGGCCGTGGCCCTCCCGCTCTGGAAACGGCTGGCCCCGTACCAGCAGAACCGGCTGCTGACCTTTCTCAATCCCGAGGTGGACCCGCGGGCGGCCGGCTATCATGCCATTCAAAGCCGGGTCGCGATCGGCTCGGGCGGCTGGTTCGGTACCGGCTACACCGAGGGCCCCCAGAAGCGCCTCGCCTTTCTGCCGGAGCAGCACACCGATTTCGTCTTTCCGATCGTAGGGGAGGAGCTCGGCTTCGTCGGGGTCCTGCTGGCTCTCGGTCTCTTCCTCGCACTCTTCCTCTGTCTGCTTCGGATCGCCCGGCGGGCGACCGACTCCTTCAGCAGCCTGGTAGTCTTCGGAATCCTCGGGCTCCTCTTCACCCACGTGTACGAGAACGTGGGGATGACGATCAACCTGATGCCGATCACCGGGATCCCCCTCCCGTTCTTCTCCTACGGGGGGTCCTTCTTCGTGATCTGCTGCCTCTGCCTGGGGCTGGTCTTCCGGGTCGCCTACGACTCGCGCCAGTCAGGCTATCCTGATGTATGAGAACAACTTAGGAAGTGGGGTCTGGCGCGGGCGGGCGGGTCTTAAGAGATTCCATGGGTTCCCGATGCCGCCTGGTTACCTCTCTCGAACACTCTGGTGACCCCTACTTCCTATGGCTGTGATGGCATGGTTTAAGAAGGAGCGGAAGCCACGGACGTCGCAGCGCGAGCGGCTCGAGATTCCGCCCGACGCGTGGGAAAAATGTGACGGCTGCGGGCACATCGATCTCAGGGAAAAGTTCGAGAAAGCGCTGAACGTCTGTCCCGAGTGCGGGCGGCACCGCCGCATCTCGGCGGAAGAGTACATCGAGCTCCTGACCGATCCGGGCACCTGGCGCGAGCTGTACGGCGGGCTCCGGTCCGCCGATCCCCTCACCTTCGAGCACTACGCCGAGCGGCTGGTGAATGCCCGCAAGAAGGGCGGGGAAGCCGATGCCATTTACACCGGCACCGCGCGGCTGGATGGCCTCCCGATCAACCTCGGGGTGATGAACTTCGCCTTCATGGGCGGCTCGATGGGCTCGGTGGTCGGCGAAAAGATCGCCCGACTCGCCCGACGATCCCACGAGAAGAAGGTGCCGCTCATCCTGGTCTCCACCTCGGGCGGCGCCCGGATGCAGGAAGGCGTGCTCTCCCTCATGCAGATGGCCAAGACCTCCGCGGCCATCGCCCAGCTCCACCGCGATTGCATTCCCTACATCTCGATCCTGACCGATCCGACGACCGGGGGCGTGTCGGCTTCCTTCGCCATGCAGGGCGACGTCATCCTGGCGGAGCCGGGGGCCGTGATCGGGTTCGCGGGGCAGCGGGTGATCAAGCAGACCATCGGCCAGGATCTCCCCGAAGGGTTCCAGACCGCGGAGTTCCTGCTCGAGCACGGTCAGATCGACGACGTGGTGCCGCGGGGCTCGCTCCGGGACACCACCGCCCGGCTGCTCCGCCATATGCAGGGGCAGCGTCCCGTGGTGGAGCGCGCCGAAGCCAGCTGACCGCCGCAGCGTGAGATGTCCGGCGCCCCACCCGCGTATCGCTGGTGGGGCGCCGTCGTTCCGGGCCCCGACGCCGAGCCTTCACTGACCTACGACGACGCGCTGGCTTTCCTCTTTCCCCGCACCACCACGATCAAGTTCGGGCTCGCCACCACACGCGCCCTGCTCCGATCGCTGGGTGACCCCCAGGGGACCATTCCCATGGTGCACATCGGCGGCACCAACGGGAAGGGAAGCGTCTCGACACTGGTGGCGGCGTCGCTGGCCGAGGGGGGATGGCGGGTGGGACTCTACACCTCGCCGCATCTGGTGTCCTTTCGGGAGCGGATCCGGGTGGACGGGGTGCCGATCGGCGAGGATGCCGTGGCGATGTGGACCGAGCGGCTCCAGCCCCTCATCCTCGAGCGGAAGGCCACCTTCTTCGAGGCCAGCACCGCCATCGCCTTCGCCGACTTCGCGGCCCGCGGTGTCGAAATCGCCGTGGTCGAGGTCGGGCTCGGCGGACGGCTGGACAGCACCAACGTGATCCGCCCGCTGGCCAGCGCCGTGACCAAGATCGCCCGCGACCACATGAAGTACCTGGGTGACACGCTGGAGAAGATCGCCTGCGAGAAGGCCGGCATCGCCAAGCCCGACACGCCTTTCATCATCGGGGAGCGCGACCCCGCCCTGGTCGAGGTGCTGCGCCGGGAAGCGCGCCGGGCGGTGGCGCGGGCGGCCCCGGGCGGTCGGGCCGACATCCGGGTCCTGCCGCCCGAGTACGAGTGGACCGGCCCCCTCGGCCTGGACGGTCCCCATCAGCGGCGGAACGCCGGGGTCGCTCACGGCATCCTGATGGCCCTGCCGGCACCCTACCGGCCCGGCCCCGAGGCTGTGGCCCGGGGCTTCGGCTCCGCCTGGATCGCGGGACGGCTGGACCGGCGGGGCAAGTGGCTGTTCGACGTCGCCCACAATCCCGACGGCGTCCGGGCGCTGACCCGGGCGATCGAGAGCATGGCGCTGCCTCGGCCGCTGCACGGGATGATCTCGATCCTGGGGGACAAGGAGTGGCCCGAGATGCTGGTCGAGCTGGACCGGGTGCTCGACCGCGGCGTGCTCACGGTTGCGCCCACCGCGGCGAGCCGCGGATGGGACGCGGCCTGGCTCCGCCGCTGGCTGGCCAAGCGCGCCCGGCCGCCGGCGCAGGCGGCGTGGAACCTGGTGCCGGACTTCCGGGAGGCCCTGGCCACGGTCGAGCGGGGTGCGGGGACCATCCTGGTGACCGGGTCGTTCCACACCGTCGGCGACGTGATGGACGCGCTCGGATTCAGCGTCTGAGCGGGCACCTTCGGCCAGCGTCCTCGACCCACTATAATTGCCCCATGCAACCCAAGGCCCTGCCGGGCTTTCGCGATTTCTATCCGGCCGACCTGGCGCTCCGGGCGCACATCTTCGGCACCTGGCGGGCCGTCGCGGCCCGGTACGGGTTCGAGGAATACGACGGGCCTCCGCTGGAGCCCCTGGAGCTGTACACCGCCAAGAGCGGCGACGAGATCGTGGGCCAGCTCTATGCCTTCACCGACAAGGGTGAGCGGGACGTGGCGCTGCGGCCGGAGATGACGCCCACGCTCGCGCGGATGGTGGCGGCCCGGGCCAACGGGCTCAAGAAGCCGATCCGCTGGTTCTCCATCCCGCAGCTCTTCCGCTACGAGCGGCAGCAGCGAGGCCGGCTCCGAGAGCATTTCCAGCTCAACGCCGACCTGATCGGAGAGCCCGGTCCGCTCGGCGACGCCGAGATCATCGCGCTGGCGGTCGATTCGGTCCGCGCCTTCGGGCTCGGACCGACCGATTTCCGGGTCCGGCTCTCCGACCGCCGGCTGCTCACCGCGCTGCTGCGGGGGCTCGGCCTGGACGAGGCCCGGGCGGCGGTCGTGTACCAGGTACTGGACAAGCTTGCCCGGGTGCCGGAGGCGGTGTCGGTCGAGCGGCTGAGCCAGGCGGGCCTCGCCTCCGACCAGATCGACCGGGTGCTGGGACTGGCCCGGGTCCGGAGCTGGGACGAGCTGGCACGCTCCGCCTCCGATCTGGGCGAAGGTTTGCAGGCGGGAGTGCCGCTCCGTAGCACGATCGCCGCGCTGGATGCCATGGGCCTGGGTGGCTACCTCGATCTCGACCTCGGGATCGTGCGGGGGCTGGCCTACTATACCGGCACGGTGTTCGAGCTGTTCGACGCCCGGGGCGAGCTGCGCGCGATCTGCGGCGGCGGTCGCTATGACAATCTGCTCGCCGCGCTGGGCGGCGTGGACCTGCCCGCGCTCGGCTTCGGCATGGGCGACGTGGTGCTGGGCGAGCTGCTCCGCGACCGCGGGCTGGCGCCGGCCGCGGCAGGAACAGTGGACGTGTTCCTGGCGGCCATCGGCAGCGACGACCTCCCGCCCATGCTGGCCCTCGGGCACGAGCTGCGCGAGGCGGGCCTGCGGGTAGAGTACGCGCTGGCCCCCCAGGCGGTCGGCAAGCAGCTCAAGCTCGCCGACAGCCGAGGGGCCCGGATGGCAATCGTCATCGGCCCCGACGACCGAGCCCGCGGCGAGGTGATGCTCAAGGACCTCGCGGCGAACACCCAGAGCGGGGTGCCGAGGGACCGGGTGGTGGAGCGGGTGGCGGCGCTGACCCGCGGCGACAACGGCTAGCCGACACGTCGGCGGCCAGGACGAGTTCCGGAGGAGAGCGAGATGGCGGACGTGAAGGCGTTGACCCCGAGGGCAACCGACTTCAGCGCGTGGTACAACGAGCTGATCGCCCGGGCCGAGCTGGCCGACTACAGCCCCGTGCGCGGCTGCATGGTCATCCGGCCCAACGGGTACGCCATCTGGGAGCAGATGCAGCGCGCCCTGGACCAGATGTTCAAGGATACCGGGCACCAGAACGCCTACTTCCCGCTCTTCATCCCCCAGAGCTTCCTGAGCCGGGAGGCCGAGCACGTCCAGGGGTTCGCCCCGGAGACGGCCGTGGTGACGCACGGCGGTGGCAAGGAGCTGGAGGAGCCGCTGGTGGTCCGGCCGACGTCGGAGACCATCATCTACTCGATGTATGCCAAGTGGATTCAGAGCTACCGCGATCTGCCGGTGCTGATCAACCAGTGGTGCAATGTGGTCCGCTGGGAGATGCGCACCCGGCTCTTCCTCCGGACCACCGAATTCCTCTGGCAGGAAGGCCACACCGCCCATGCCACGGAGGAGGAGGCCGAGGCGGAAACCCGGCAGATGCTGGGGGTCTACCGCCGGTTCATGGAGGAGTGGATGGCGATGCCGGTGGTGACGGGGCGGAAGACCGACAGCGAGCGGTTCGCCGGGGCCCTCCGGACCTACAGCTGCGAAGCGCTGATGCAGGACAACAAGGCGCTCCAGGCGGGCACCAGCCACAACCTGGGGCAGAACTTTGCCCGGGCATTCGAGGTCACCTTCCAGACGGCGGCCGGCGGGGTGGACTACGTCTGGAACACCTCCTGGGGCGTCTCCACGCGGCTGGTCGGGGCGCTCATCATGGTGCACGGAGACGACGCGGGCCTCGTCTGCCCGCCGCGCCTGGCGCAGTACCAGGTGGTGCTGGTGCCGATCTACAAGAGCGACGAGGAGCGGAACACCGTGCTGGCCGCCGCCGACCGGATCAAGGGAGAGCTGCTGGCCGCCGGGATCCGGGCCCATCTCGATGTCCGTGAAGGCATGAAGCCCGGAGCCAAGTATTACGAGTGGGAGGGCCGGGGCGTGCCCCTGCGGCTCGAGATCGGCCCCCGGGACGTGGCCGGCAGCGCGGTCATGCTGGCCCGGCGCACCGGCGGGAAGAAGGAAAGCCTCCCCATGGCGGGCCTGCCTGCCCGGGTGCAGGAGATCATGGATGCCATGCAGCGCGACCTGCTCGAGACGGCGCGGGCCCGTCGCGAGGCCAACAGCATCCGGGGCGCCACCAAGGAGCAGTTCCTCGAGGCCATGCGAGGTGACGGCGGCTTCGTCTACGCCGGCTTCTGCGGCGAGGGAAGCTGCGAGGCGGAGATCAAGGAGGAAACCAAGGCGACCGTGCGGGTCCTGCCCGACGAGGAGTTCCGCTCGCCCGACCGGCCGACGACCTGCATGTGGTGCGGCAAGCCGGCCACGACCGAGGCGCTGTGGGCGAAGGCGTACTAGGAACCCCCGGGCGCACGGGCGCGGGAACGCAGGCCGACACCGACGGGCTGTTGGCCGATGCCGGACTCGAGCGCCGAGGGGGATCGCTGCTGCTGGCGGGCGTGCCGGTCTCCGCCATCGCCGAGGGCGCGGGGACGCCGGCCTATGTCTACAACGCCGAGGTCATCCGCCGGCAGTACCGGGCCCTGGACCAGGCGTTCGCGGCGGTTCCCCATCGGCTCGCGTACGCGGTGAAGGCGAACGCGAACCTCGCGGTGCTTCGGATCCTCCGCGATCTGGGCGCCGGCGCGGACATCGTGTCGGGCGGGGAGCTGGCCCGGGCGCTGGCGGCGGGCTTTTCGCCCGACCGCATCGTCTTCAGCGGGGTGGGCAAGAGCGACGACGAGCTCGCGGCCGCGGTGGACGCCGGTATCGGGCATATTCACCTGGAGTCGGCGGCGGAGCTGGCCGCGCTCGGCTCGATCGCCGCCGCCCGGCAGCGCCGCACCCGGGTGGGGATTCGGGTCAACCCGGACGTCACCGCCGACACTCATCCGTTCATCGCGACCGGCCAGGGGGGCATCAAGTTCGGGGTGCCGTTCGACCAGGTGGTCCCGCTCGCGCTCGAGGTCTGCCGGCACCAGTACCTCGAGCTCGACACCATCGCGATGCACATCGGGAGTCAGCTGCTGGATCCCGCGCCCTACGTCGAAGGTATCCGGCGGCTGCTCGACCTGGTGGCCCGACTGCGCGGGGCGGGCGTGACGTCGCTCCGTCACCTCGACGTCGGCGGCGGGATCGGAATCCGCTACCGCGAGGAGCGCCCGATGGCCCCGGACCAGCTGGCCGCCGCCATCGTGCCGCTGATCCGCGACGTCGGTCTGACGCTGGTACTGGAGCCGGGACGCTACCTGGTGGGAAGCGCCGGCGTCCTGCTCACCACGGTGCTCTCCTGCAAGCACTCCGGCGGCAAGGAGCTGGTGATCGTCGATGCCGGCATGAACGACCTGGTGCGGCCCAGCCATTACCTGGCCTACCACGAGATCGCCGAGGTCGAGTCTGCCGGCCGGCCCGCCGCGCCCGTGGACGTGGTGGGCCCGGTGTGCGAGACCGGCGACTTCCTCGCCCGCGATCGGGTGCTGCCCGGACTCGAGCGGGGCGAGCGGCTGGTCGTGCTCGGCGGCGGGGCGTACGGGTTCGTGATGGCGTCCAACTACAACACCCGCCCCCGGCCCGCGGAGGTGGTGGTGGATGACGGCCGATGGTGGGTGGCGCGGGCGCGGGAGGTGGTGGACGAGCTCTACCGATCGGAGCGGATGACGCCGTAAATCTCGTCCCGGGCGAAGCGAGGAGCCCGGGATGACATCAACAGACGAGGAGAGCGCTCCGCGTGGCCCAGCATCACGACGGCATCCTGATCATCGATTTCGGCTCCCAGTACACCCAGCTCATCGCCCGGCGGGTCCGCGAGGCGCACGTCTACTGCGAGATCCATCCGCCGTCACGCTCGGTCCAGTGGATTCGCGACTGGAAGCCCCGGGGCATCATCCTCTCGGGCGGCCCCAACTCGGTGTACGAGGACAGCGTGCCCACCGCCGACCCTGCCCTGCTGGAGCTGGGCACGCCGGTGCTGGGCCTCTGCTACGGGATGCAGGTGCTGGCCCACCTCTCGGGGGGCAACGTCCGCCGGGCCGGACGGCGGGAGTACGGGCGGGCCAACGTCAAAGTCGAAGGCGGCCGGCTCTTCCAGGGCTTCGGCCGGGGCGAGGAGACCCCGGTCTGGATGAGTCACGGCGACCATGTGGACGTGCCGCCTCCGGGCTACCGTGTGACCGCGTCGAGCGACAACTCGCCCATCGCCGCGTTCGAGCACCAGGAGCGGCCGTTGTACGGCGTGCAGTTCCACCCCGAAGTGGCCCACACCCCCCGGGGCGGCGAGATCCTCAGCAACTTCCTGTTCGAGATCTGCGGGGCGGTGCCGGACTGGACCGCGGGCCACTTCATCGACACCGAGATCGCCCGGATCCGGAGTGTGGTCGGGCCCGAGGCGCGGGTGATCTGTGGCCTGTCCGGCGGAGTGGACTCGTCGGTGGCGGCGGTGCTGGTGCACCGGGCGGTGGGCGATCGGCTCACCTGCATCTTCGTGGACCACGGCCTGCTCCGGCTGCACGAGCGGGAGCAGGTCGAGACCACCTTCCGCCGCCACCTCGGCATCGACCTCCGGGTGGTGGACGCGAGCGAGCGGTTTCTCGAGCGGCTGGCCGGGGTGGAAGAACCCGAGGAGAAGCGCCGACGGATCGGCCACACCTTCATCGAGGTGTTCGAGCGCGAGGCCAAGGCGGTCGGGGCCGGGGTCGAGTTCCTGGTCCAGGGCACGCTCTATCCCGATGTCATCGAATCGCTTTCGCCGCGGGGAGGTCCGTCGGTCACCATCAAGACCCACCACAACGTGGGGGGGTTGCCCGAGCGGCTGCCGTTCAAGCTGCTGGAGCCGCTCCGCGAGCTCTTCAAGGACGAGGTCCGGCAGGTAGGGCGCGAGCTGGGACTGCCGGAGGAGATGGTCGGTCGTCACCCCTTCCCGGGGCCGGGCCTCGCCATCCGGATCCTGGGCGAGGTGAGCCGTCCCAACCTCGAGATTCTCCGCCGGGCCGACCACATCTACATCGAGGAGATCCGCGCGGCCGGCCTCTACGATGAGATCTGGCAGGCCTTCGCCGTCCTCCTCCCGATCCGCTCCGTCGGGGTCCAGGGCGACTTCCGGACCTACGATCAGGTGATCGCCCTGCGGGCGGTCACCAGTCGGGACGGGATGACGGCGGACTGGTTCGCCTTCCCGCCCGAGGTCATGGCCCGGATGTCCAATCGGATCGCCAACGAGGTGGATGGGGTGAACCGGGTGGTCTACGACGTGAGCTCCAAGCCGCCGGCCACGATCGAGTGGGAATAGAAGGTTGTGGTGTGACAATTCGACCGCGATTCTTGCCGGCGCAGGATAGCCTCAGATGAACATATCGTGGAAGTTGAAGTCCAAGAGTTTCTCTTTGATCGATACTCTTGGCGCTCCTTCAGCGCTTTATTTCTTGCAGAAACACATAACAAGGCGATCTCGCATCACTAAGCTGTCAATTGATCGTAATTGGGTCCGTCATAAGGAGAGCTTGATAAAGTACGGATGCAAAGATTTTGTATTCGAGTTCGGTGGCGGCAAGAGTCTTGCGCAGAATCTATTTTTGAGTGATGAGATTGAGAGGCAACTTGTTGTCGACTTGAATCGTATGATCGACCTGGACCTGGTAAACAAAGCGAAGAAATTGCTGCTACTTCAAACTGCGTTGAAGTCCAGTAAGGACATTAACTCGGTTGATGATTTGAAGTCTTATGGCATCACCTACAAGTCGCCTTATGATGCGGCTAGAACCGATCTCGATGATAAATGTCTAGACGCCTGTATTTCAACAAACACTCTCGAGCACATTCCAGTCGAGTCAATTAAGCAGATATTCTTGGAACTGTCCCGTATTCTCAAAGACACGGGCATAGTTTCCGCCAAGATTGATTACAGCGATCACTACGCTCACACTGATTCATCCATTTCACTGCTGAATTATCTGTACTATTCTGATGCGGAGTGGCAGAAATACAATCACGGCTGTCATTATCAAAACAGGCTCCGTCACAACGACTACAAGCAAATCTTTGGCGCTTGCGGTTTTAGTGTTGTTGAAGAAGAGTTGCACTATGGAGAAGGCAATATTCCATTGGATTTGATTGAGAAATTCAGGGGCGAGGACGAGAGTTGGTCTGCCACTGCGGCCTACTTTGTTCTGAGGAAGAGTGATGCATCGCGGGTGTTCTCCGTTTGACGGTACTGTTTTGTACGTTGGCCTGGGGCAGCACCTCGAGCAGCATGTCGGGCGGCACGATCCGCTGGACCGCGGCGGTCGGCGCGATGTCCTTCGGATCCACGCCGATGACCCGCATCCCGACCGCGGCGGCCCGCTCGGCGATGTCCGATCCGACCACCCACCCCGATCACCACCGCGGTCTTCCCTCTGAGCTCGATCGGCGTGTACCCCGTGGGCTTCCACCGGCTTCGCGCCCGGTTCGGGATGTGAGGTGCAGCCGCCGGGTGAGCGCGAGCAGCATCGCCATGGCATGATCGGCCATGGCGGGACCCTGGATGATCTTGGAATTGGTGACCACAATGGGACGGTCGCGGATCTCCGGGAATCCGTAGTCCTCCACCCCACCGCTGGGAACCTGCAGCCAGCGGAGTCGCGTTGCGGCGTGCACTTGGTCGGGGGTGAGATTCCCCACGAACGCGTCGGCCTCGCCGATGCGCCGTGAGATCTCCGCCGGCCGCACCGCCACGACCTCGGCTTCGGGAACCGACTCCGCCACCCCCTGGATCGTGGCGCTGTCCAGCCCGTGGCGGGGCTTGTCGATCTCGATCAATACCAGCGGGCGAGTGCGGGGCGTGGAGTCGGCCGGCAGCGCCAGTACCAGGGCGGCGAGCACACCGACGCCCGTGCGA
>DATCWW010000317.1:0-5391 GCA_036566145.1 Gemmatimonadales bacterium | reverse complement strand
CAGGTCCGATTCTTCACCCTCGAGATAGACCCGCCCGACGTCCGCCAGCCCGAAGACGCCGAGATCGCCCGGCGCAAGGAAGTAGAAATCGGTGAGGAAGAGACGGAGCTCGGTGCCACCGTACAGCGAGGCGTCGCCGCCGTAGCGGTTGTCCCGGCCCAGGCGCACCGTCGAGATGTCGCCGATGTAGGCGGCTTCCTGGTAGGGGAACTGGCCCCAGACCTTCTTGCCGCCGACCCGGAACGACAGCGTGGGCTGCAGCGGCATCGACGGGGCAGTGAGATAGGTGGTTGCCACCCCATGGACCTCGCCGAAGGGGTCCTCGACGTCGAGCATGCTGGGGTAGTACCCGCCCTGGATCCGGACGAAGGCCCCGCGGGTTGCCGCGATCGGCCGATCGCGTCCCTCGTACTCCAGCCGCGCGAGCAGGCCGAGCTTGCCGAAGTTGCCGGCGCCGTAGGGACGGGCCACGGCGATGAAGCGGTCCTCATCGAGATCGGTCTCGGTGTACCTGAGCAGCGGCCCCACGGAGAATTCGATCCGGGAGCCGAGCGGGACGGTGTAGGACGGAGAGATGCTGAGCTCGGTCTCCTTCACCCGATAGAACTCGTTGTCCTCAGTGGCGCTGATCTCGTTGCCGAAGCCGTGGAAGCGGAGGACTTCGATGCCCGAGGCACGAGCCAACAGGTTGAAGTGCGCGCGGGAGTTTTCCCGGTACCACACCCCGGCAAAATCCGCCCGTCCGGTCGCGGCGCCGGTGGCGTATCCCACCCGGATCCGGTAGGTCTGGGCGTAGGGGTCGCGGCGGAATCCGTATTGCGTGAGGGCCACGCCGGTTCCGAAGAAGGCGCCCAGGTCGGGCCCGTAGGCCAGCCAGGTCTGGCTCACCCAGCGGTCGCCCCAGTTGCGCACCGCGGCCGGCTGGGGATCGTAGGTCGAGCGATCGACCTTCACGTCGGTACCCGGCGCCGTGCCGTCGTTGCCGTCCGGCGCGTACAGCTTGATCCGCCCACCCCGGGACGAATCGGCCAGGCTGTCGGCGCCGCCGTCCGCCAGCACCCGAATCCGGACACCCCCTCCTCCGGGGCCCCGAACTACCACCCGATCGTCGCCGTCGGCGAGGTGAAGGCGGACCTCCTTGGTCTCCCCGTGATCGAAGCGGCGCTGGAAGTAGGGCGCCTCCACCGTACCGTCCTTCTCCACCCGGGCGAGGGCGATCGTGGTGTACCGCCCGTCGTCCCGAGTGACGATCACCTGCTCGTCCTTGTCGGTCGCCTCCACATCGACTTCCCCGGCCAGATGGCGGTAGAACGTCTCGGCGGCTTCGGGGAGACGGTCGCGGCGCTCGCGCAGCGCGTGCCCCAGCCAGGCCGAATCGAGCGGCTGATAGGCCGGGGGCATTTCCGCGACCGCAGCGGCGATGACCGAGTCGGTGAGCTTGGCCTGGAGCGACAGGGCGATCGAATCCCACACCGGCCGCTCCAGCCCGGTGAGGAACCACCGGTCGATGTCCCGGCCGTTCCAGGTCTGGCCCAGCGGCCCCGCGTACTTGGGGCCGAACCGCACCAGCTGCGGGGCGGACTTGCGCGCGAAGGTGAGGAGGAAGCCGTCGTACCGCACCAGGGCCTGATCGCGGTCGCGCGGAATCGGAACCCAACGCCGGGGCTTCTCGTCGCCGAAGCGGGCCCAGCGCCACTGGTCGGCGTGGCGGTCCCAATCTCCCAGATAGATGTCCACCAGGCGGGCGGCGAGGTAGGCGCGCACATCCACCCGATCATTGGGGCTCTCGCGCAACTCCTGGAGCAGCGTCTCGGTACTGATGATGTCGGCCGCCCCGGCGAAGCCGGCGGCGCCGTCGACCTCCTCCGGCCGCTCCTCGATCGTCCCCAGCATCCCGCCGAACTCCGCCGCGAACTGTCCCAGCCGGGCCGAGTCCGGCGGAAGCACCACCAGGCGCGGCTCGGCATGGAGGACGCCCGTGGCCTGAAGGATCGGCGCCACGACGAGCGCCCCCGCCGGGTGCGCCGCGCTGGTCTGGTCGCGCACGATGTCGGCCGCGGCGGTCTCGCGCAGCTCGGGGGGCAGCGCCCCCGTGGGATCCTTGTTCACCGAGCGGAAGCTGTACTCCTTGCCGTCGGCGCCCTGGAGACGGAGCGACTTGGTCTGTTCGCCACCGCCGCGGCGGGTGGCACGAAGCCCCCCGGCGAAGGTGGCCAGATCGAGCACCGGGACGTCGATCGGGGTCGCCCAGAGCTTCCGATAGCGGCTCCCGAAGAAGAAGCGGTGGAAGGCCCCGGCCTCGTACTCGGGCCCCGCCGCCATCCGCACCGTCGCGCCCGGAATGAGCGAATCCTGCTTCGCCGACTGGGCCGCGAGCTCGAGCGGAGAGATCGCGAGCGTGAACACGAGTGCAGGTCCGGCGGGGACCAGTGGACCCAGGGGCACCCGAGAGGACTTCGCCATGACGACTCCGAGAGAGATTTTCCGGCCCAAAGATACGAGCGGGCGGCAGAGGCCGCCTCGCCCGCTGTCGTTACATTGTGTAACAAGGATGCAGAAGTTTGCACCGCGCCAACGTGCCCCTCACCCGCCTGACCCTCGTGACCATTGCCACAGCCTAATCTCAGGGCAGGCAGTACATTGGCCTCGCTTCTGTGCGGGAATCGGCGGTTCGCTGACGGGGTGGGCGTACCTGACCTCTATGGAGGGATCGCGCATCATGGGCGCAAGCCACGCTTCCGAGTTGCCCCCAGGGGGAAACGTCCCCAAGCCGCGCCTCGCGTGGCTCGCCTTGTTCCAGCTCGCGGTCATCGCGGCGGTCGTCGCGCTGGCTCGGATCACCCGCGGATTCAGCGGTCCGCCCACTCTGGAGGACCGCCTCTCTGCCGTGGGCGAAAAGTCGCTCGGCAGCGCGGTGCAGAGCGCCGCGTGGGGCGGACGGGGCTGGCTGGTCGCGGTCGTCGCGATGGCGGGGGCGTTGCTGCTCATGCTGCCCATCGCCTGGGCCTACGTGGCGACCCGGGAGCGGCGCAAGGTGGACCACTCGGTGGTCACGACCATCACGCTGCTGCCGATCGCGGTGGCGGCCATCCTGGTCATCGTGCAGGACAGTCTGGCCATCGCGTTCAGCCTCGCCGGCATCGCCGGCCTGGTGCGCTTCCGCAATTCGCTCGACGACACCAAGGACGCGATGTACGTATTCATCGCCATCGCGGTCGGCCTGGGTGCGGGCGTCGGCGCCCTGGAGGCCTCCGCCGCGCTCTCCGGCCTGTACAACCTGGTGGTCGTGGCGCTCTGGAAGTGGCAGACCAGTCAGCCGGTCATCGCCGACATCGCCCTGGGGGAGCAGCCGGCGAAGGGCGGCGTGATCCAGACGTTGCTGGGCAATGCGACCGAGCGGCACCCCGCGCCGATGGCCGAATGGTTCCGCCCGGAGGAAGTGAAGCCGCTCACCGAGGGAGCCGAGGCCCCGGCTGGCCAGCCCTCGAAGCGGGAAGGTATCCTGCGCGTCCACGCCGCCGCGGATGTCGAGACCCGGCGGACGGTCGAGGCGGTGCTGGAGGACTGCACCAAGCGGTGGGGCCTCGAGTCGGACGATCCGGGCGTGGACGGCTTGCCCACCCTCACCTATCAGGTGCGGCTCAAGAAGCGCTGCGGACCCGACTCCCTGCTCGGCGCGCTGCGCGAACGGCTCGGTCCCCAGCTGACCGAATACTCCCCCCATCAGTCCGGGGCCGAGGTCCAGGGGACCGCCACGTGAGGCTCGGTGCGCTGGTGATCGCCGGCCTCGCGCTGCTCGTGGCCGGCGCCGCCGGCCGCGACCCCGCCCTGCCCCACTACGCGCTCGACGGGAAGCCGACGTCCGAGGTGCACCTGGACAAGGCGCAACGCGAGATCTCCGGCATCGCCTTCACCGCCGACGGGCGCCTGCTGGCCCACGGCGACGAGCACGCGCTGGTGTGGGAGCTCGACCCCGCCTCGGGCAAGGTGCTCAAGCGATTCGGGCTCGGTCGCGCGGGGCACGTGCTCAAGGGCGATTTCGAGGACATCCAGGTGGTGAACGGCCGCGTGTTCCTGGTGACCAGCAGCGGCGAGATCGTGAGCGGGAGTGAGGGCGCCGACGGCGCGGTGGTCTCGACCGCCAATGTGGCCGAGGAGCTGCAGGGTGCGTGCGAGGTCGAAGGGCTCGCCTGGGACGAGCCGACCCGCGCCTTCCTGCTGCTCTGCAAGGAGGTGGTGAGCAAGCGGTGGCGCGACGCGGTGATCGTGCTGGGCGTGAACAGCGAGACCTGGCAGCTCGAGGCCAAGCCGAGGATGGTCATTCCCGAGCATGAGCTCGAGCGAGTCAGCGGCACCAAGGGGTTCCACGGCTCCGCCATGGTCCGCCATCCCCGCACCGGTACCTACCTCCTGCTTGCCGGCCCGGAAAAGGCCTACGCCGAGGTGGATGCCGCCGGGCGGGTCCTCGGCGGCGGCAAGCTCGACTCCAAACACCACCGGCAGCCCGAGGGCATCGCCATCGGGCCGGATCTCTCGCTGCTGATCAGCGACGAAGGCGCCGGGAAGGACGCTACCCTCGCGACCTATGCCTGGCGTCCGTAACCCGCGCCGGGCGACGCTGGCGATCGCCTTCGCCCTGGCGGGGTGCACCCGGGCGCTCGAGCCCGCCAAGGTCGAGCCGGCGCCGGTAGCGCCGATGGACAGCATCGAGGTCTCCCTCTTTCTCATCGGCGATGCCGGCAGCAAGGCCTACGACGGCGAGCCGGTGCTCAAGGATCTGGCCAAGCAGTCCGATTCGCTGCGCGCGGTGAAGCAGTACGTCGTCTTCCTGGGCGACAACGTGTACCCGCGGGGCGTGCCGCCGCTGGGCTCGCCCACCCGGGACGACGCCGAGCGGAAGATCCGGGCTCAGGTGGTCGCGATCCGGCGCGGCAAGGCGCAGGGACTGCTGATCCCCGGGAATCACGACTGGGACCGGCAGGGCCGCGACGGGTGGAACTCGATCCGGCGGATGGACACCGTCGTGGCCAAGTTCGGCGCCAAGGACGTGCGCCTCCTCCCCAAGGGTGGCTGTCCCGGGCCCGAAGTGGTGGACCTGGGCACGCACCTCCGCCTGATCGTGCTCGACAGCGAGTGGTGGGTTCACAACGACGTCAAGCCGTACGGGCCCGAGGCCCCCTGCCCGACCCACACCTACCAGGAGGTGACCGACTCGCTGCGGGGCGCGCTGCGCGACGCGGGCGGCCGGCATGTGCTGGTGCTGACCCATCACCCGCTGCGCTCCGGTGGCGAGCACGGCGGGTTCTTCACCTGGAGCGATCACATCTTCCCGCTCCGGAACATCCAGTCGTGGATGTGGCTCCCCCTCCCGATCATCGGCTCGATGTATCC
>DATCWW010000308.1:0-4519 GCA_036566145.1 Gemmatimonadales bacterium | reverse complement strand
CACTGGGGCCTGGCGCTCAACGCGTGGGGCAATCCCTTCGCCGGCGGTCCCGCCAGCGACCTGCTCCGGACCGGCGCGGAGGAGGCCGCCCGGGCGGTCGCGCTGGGGGCGCCGACGGCGCGGGAGCGGGGGTTCATCGCGGCGGCGGCCGCGCTCTACCGCGACTACGAGACGGTGCCCGCGCCGGTGCGCCTGCAAGCGTATTCCGATACGCTGGCCCGGCTCTATCGCGACGAGCCCCGGGAGCCCGAGGTCGCGCTGTACTACGCGCTGTCCCTCATCGCGACGGCGCCGAAGACCGACACCACCTACGCGAAGCAGAAGCAGGCCGCGGCGATCCTCGACCCGCTCTTCGCCCGCTACCCCGATCACCCGGGGCTGGCCCACTACATCATTCACGCCGACGACTCGCCCGCGCTGGCGCCGCTGGGCCTGACCGCGGCGCGGCGCTACGCCGCCATCGCGCCTGACGCGCCCCACGCGCAGCACATGCCGTCCCACATCTTCGTGCGCCTGGGCCTCTGGGACGAGACCGTCGAATCCAACCGGCGCTCGTACGAGGCCGGCGCCCGATTCGCCAAGGCCAAGGGACTCCAAGGCGCCATGTACGAGAACTACCACGCCATGGACTACATGGTCTACGGCTACCTGCAGGAGGGCCGAGATTCGGCGGCGCGGGCGGTGGTGGCGCAGGGCCTCGCGGTGAGCGAGGTGCGGGGGCCGTCACCGCTGGTGCGGGGGTACAACCGGACGGCGATGGAGGCGCGGGTGCCGCTCGAGCGGGGCGACTGGCGCGCCGCCGAGGAGCTGCCGATACGCATGCCCGAGATTCCGGTGGTCCAGATGCTGGTCCACTACGCCAGGGGCATCGGCGCGGCGCGCGCCTCGGATCCGGACCGGCTGAAGGAAGAGGTGACGGCGCTGGGAAAGACGGAGCAGCTCATGGCCGCTCCGGCTGACGCCTACTGGAGCCGGGTCGCCGGGATCAAGCGGCAGGCGCTGAGCGCCTGGGTGCTGCTCGCGTCGGGCGACACCAGCCGGGCGCTTTCGTCGGCGAAGGCGGCCGCGGACTCGGAGGACGTCACCGAGAAGCACCCGATCACGCCGGGGGAGCTGATCCCCGCCCGTGAGCTGGAGGGCGACATGAACCTCCAGGTGGGCCGATATGAGGAAGCCAGGACAGCCTACCTGGCGACGCTGAAGCGGGAGCCGGGTCGGGCGCGGTCGGTGTTCGGCGCCGCCCGCGCGGCGGAGCTGGCGGGGGACAAGGCGGCCGCGGCCAAGGGCTACCAGGACTACCTGCGGCTCATGCGACGGGCGGACGGCGACCGACGGGAGCTCGAGCTCGCGCGGGCCGGGGCGAAGGCTGGTTAGCGACACCCTGTGAGGCGCATCACGGCAGCGCCACACGGGCGGGACATTCTAGAAGGAAATGCGCCTCGGGCCCGCGGTTCCACTCCTCGCTCTCCTCCCCGCGCTCTTCGCCTGCGCGGCCGGCGCCGGCGAAAGCCCCGCCCGGCATAGGCTCGCAGACTCCTCCTCCGGCCGCGCCGAGCGCGCGCTCCGGCAGGCGATGGCCGACAGCGCAAGCTGGCCGTCGTACGGTCGAGACCAGAGCAACCAGCGATTTTCTCCCCTGAGCCAGATCGGCACCGGCAACATCGGCCGGCTGCATCTCGCCTGGAAGTATCACACCGGCATCCCGCAGGCGTTCGAGGCCAGCCCGGTGGTGGTGGACGGCACCATGTTCGTGTCGACCCCGCTGAATCACGTCGTCGCGCTGGATGCCGCCACGGGCCGCAAGCTGTGGGAGCACGCGGAAAGCCTTTCGACCACGGTCCACTGCTGCGGCCCGGTCAACCGTGGCGTCGCGGTCTACGGCGGCCGGGTGTACGAGGGCACCCTCGACGGCCGGCTGGTGGCGCTCGACGCCCGGACCGGCCGCCGCATCTGGGTGGTGCGCGTGGCGGACAACGAGCGGGGATACGCGGTGGACGGCGCGCCGGTCGCCGCCGACGGCAAGATCATCGTCGGCATCAGCGGCGCGGAGTACGGCATCCGCGGCTTCGTGACGGCGTACGACGCCGTGACCGGCGCGCTCGTCTGGCGGTTCTATACCATCCCGAGTCCCCAGGAGGGTGGCTGGTGGGGCAAGTGGGCCCCGACCGACCCCTTCGGCACGCCACTCAACCGCGACCTCGCGCGCGAGCACGCCGACAGCGCCGTGTACCCGGATACCTGGCGGACCGGCGGAGGCTCGGTATGGCAGGCGCCGGCGGTGGACCGCGAGCTGGGTCTGGTGATCTTCGGCGTCGGCAATGCCTCGCCCGACCTCGACGGCTCGGTGCGCCCCGGCGACAACCTGTACACCGCGTCCGTGGTGGCGATCGATCTCGGCACCGGCAAGCTCAAGTGGTACTTCCAGGAGCTGCCGCACGACACCTGGGACCTGGATGCGGTGAGTCCGGTCGTCATCTTCGATCTTCCGTCGGCCAACGGGGCAGCGCCGGTGCACGCGGTGGCTCAGGCCGGCAAGACCGGATGGGTCTACGTCCTCGACCGCGCGACCGGCCGGCCGATCCGCCGGTCCGATCCGGTCGTCCCGCAGGCCAACCTGTTCGCCCGCCCGACTCCGACGGGAGTTCGCATGCTGCCCGGAGCGAACGGAGGCTCCGAGTGGTCGGCGCCGGCGTACAGCCCGGAGACCGGGTACCTGTACGTGCTCGGCCTGCACCAGCCCATGCTCTACAAGGTGAAGCCCGAGCCGCTGCTGCCGCCGGCCTTCTGGCTCGGCGGCGCCTTCTACGGCAACGGTGAGCCGCAGTACGGGCTGTTCAGCGCGGTGGACCTGGCCACCGGCCGCATCGCCTGGCAGGACAAGGTGGCGGATCCGATGATCGGCGGGGCGCTCGCGACGGCCGGCGGCCTGGTCTTCACCGGCACCAAGGACAAGCAGTTCCTCGCCTTCGACGCAATGTCGGGCAGGCAGCTCTGGCGCTACGATGCTGGTGCGGGCGTCAACGCTCCGCCGGTGAGCTATGCCGTCCAGGGCCGCCAGTACGTCGCGGTCGCGGCGGGCGGCAACTTCCAGATCAACGCGCCGCGCGGCGACGAGGTGCTGGCCTTCGCGCTCGACGCCGAGGGCGGGCCGTGAGCGCCGCGGCTTCGGTGGCGGCGATCGCCATCCTGGTCGGGGTGCCGGTGAGTGCGACGGCCCAGGTCGCGAGCCGCGTCGCCTCCCATCGTGTCAGCGCCCCCGCTCTCTCCCCCGCAGACACCGCCACGCGAGGCCTCCCAAGCAACGAGGAGGGTCAGCCGCCCCGGCTGCCGCCGCTGCCCCGCGGCATGACTCTCGGCCTGATCGTCGCGGGGGACAGTCTGTTCCACACCAAGGGTCACTGCTTCGCCTGCCACGGCGCGGATGCCGAAGGGCTGCCGGACGCGGGCTCGGCGCTCACGATGGGTCTGAACTTCGTGCCGCTCGAGTGGGGGCCGATCGACGCATTGATCGCCGGCGGGATTCCCGACGCGATCACCCGCTCGGCCATCCGGATGCCGCCGAAGGGCGGCAAATCCGACCTGAGCCCGGCAGAGACCCGGGCCATCGCCGCCTACGTCTGGGCGATCAGTCAGACCCGCGGCGAGCCGTGGCCGGGTGGCCACATCACGCACGCGTCCATGGTGCCGCAGGGCTCGACGGTGGGGACCGCCGCGGCAACTCCGGCGCGGTGACGGGCCGCAGGCTGAACGATGTGATCGGAGGACGCATGCGACAGGGGTTGTGGCTCGTTCTCGCCGGGGGCCTCATGGTGGGCGCCTGCCGGCACGAGGAACCGATACGCGTGGTAGCCGGAGGCGACCCAGCAGAAGGCGAGCACTTGATCAAGCGATATGGCTGCGGGTCGTGTCACGTCGTGCCCGGCGTCACGGGCGCGAACGGAATGGTAGGCCCCCCGCTCGAGCACTTCTCGAAGCGCGCCTACATCGCGGGACAGGTTCCCAACGACCCGCAGTTCCTGATCCGCTGGATCGAGGTGCCCCAGGCCATCGAGCCGGGCACCGTCATGCCGAACCTGGGCGTGTCGGACGGTCAGGCCAGAAGCATCGCGGCCTACCTGTACACCCTGAGGTGAGGAGCGGGTCTACTGCGCCAGCGCGAGCGGATCGATTCCCTTGCTCGCGTCGAACGAGGAGCCGATAGCCGCCACCACCGCCCGCTTCCGATCCAGGTCGGCCAGCTCCCGGATCCGGAACACCGCCTCGATCCCGGTGCAATGGGCGCCGAGCAGGTAGCCGAGGTGGGCCGAGCGGAGACGGGTCGCCGTCCAGGCCAGCGCCGAATCAGGAGCGGCGAAGAGGTGCAGCCCGCCCACGATCGCGTACGCCGGCTCGGCCCCGAGGATCCGCCGGGCGTACTCCACCGTGTTGATCGTCCCCGCGTGACCGCAGCCCGCCACGATGACAAAGCCCTTGTCGGTGTCGATCAGGAGCGCCATGTCCTCGGGAATCGAATCGGTGA
>DATCWW010000307.1:0-6278 GCA_036566145.1 Gemmatimonadales bacterium | reverse complement strand
GTGGCGGAGCCGGCGGGGGCACGGGTGGCGGGCAGGGGTCCAACACCGGCGGGGGCACGGGGAACGGGCCGGGCGCGGGAGCCGGCGGTGAGGGCGGCACCATCCGTCCGCCGGAGCTGCGCGATCTCGCCTTTCCCTTCGACACGCCGCCCAAGAAGCTCCGGGGCGCGTCGCTCGACGTCACGTTCTGGGTTCGGGTGGACGGCCGGGTCGAGCGCTACCAGGTCACTCCCCCGATCGACGACGAGGACTATGCCCGGAAGTTCGACGAAGTGATCCGCGCCTTCCGCTTCACCCCGGCCCGGGCGCCGGACGGCTCCCGCGTCGCCGGCACCACCACCGTCACCTTCACGCTTCCGGGGAAGCGCAGCACCTAGTCCCCGCGCTCCCGCGCTCCCATTTCGAGGGTTTTCATGCAGCGGCTGTTGCTCCGGAAGTCCGTGCAGGATTGCGAAGACGATATCCTCGAGCGCAGCGGGCTCCGTCGCTCGCTCGGCAAGTGGCACCTCACGGCCCTCGGTGTCGGCGCCACGATCGGCGCGGGCATCTTCGCGACGACGGGCACCGCCATCGTGGGCGACGCGCTCCGCCCGGGGGCCGGGCCGGCGATCGTGCTCTCCTTCCTGCTCACCGCGGTCACCTGCGGTTTCGCGGCGCTCTGCTATGCGGAGTTCGCGGCCATGGTGCCGATCTCGGGCTCGGCGTACACCTATGCGTACGCGTCCCTGGGCGAGCTGGTGGCCTGGATCATCGGGTGGGACCTCATCGTGGAGTACGCGGTGGGGAACATCGGCGTGGCGATCGGGTGGTCGGGGTACTTCCGGGAGCTGCTGACCCACTTCGGCGTCTCGCTCCCGGCCTGGCTCTCGACCGACTGGCGAACGGCCCATATGGCGGCGGAAGCGATCGCCGCCGGGGCGACCGACCCGACCAGCCGCTACCTCGCCTCCGCCATCGACACCGCGCCCCGTCTCTTCGGCCTCCCGTTCATCGCCAATCTTCCCGCCTTCATGATCGTCGCGCTCATCACGGTGATCCTGATCATCGGCATCCGGGAATCGGCCAACTCGAACAATGCGATGGTGCTGCTCAAGATCGGCATCATCCTGTTCTTCGTGGCCGTGGGGACCACGCTGATCAAGCCCGAGCTCTGGAACGACCCCGCCCTCGGCGGGTTCGCGCCCAACGGGTTCGCCGGCATCAGCGCCGGGGCCGCCATCATCTTCTTCAGCTATATCGGGTTCGACGCCACCAGTACCGCGGCGGAGGAGGCGCGGAATCCGGCCAAGGACATGCCCTTCGGGATCATCATGAGCCTGATCGTGTGCACGGTGCTCTACATCGTGCTGGCGGCGGTGATGACCGGGATGGCGCCCTGGAACAAGCTGGGGACCGCGGAGCCGATGATCACCGCACTCTCGCTGGCCGACGGCTCACCGCGGCTTCTCACCCTCTCCCGGCTCATCGTGTCGCTCGGCGCGGTGATCGCGATGAGCAGCGTGCTGCTGGTGTTCCAGCTGGGGCAGCCGCGGATCTTCATGTCGATGGCACGCGACGGACTGCTGCCGCCGTTCTTCGCGCGGGTGCATCCCCGGTTCAAGACGCCGTACATCGGCACGATCATCACCGGAACGTTCGTGGCCACCTTCGCCGCCTTCGCCAACATCGCGGAGGTGGTCGATCTGACCAACATTGGCACGCTCTTCGCCTTCGTGCTCGTGTCGGCGGGAGTGATCGTGCTCCGGCGGGTGGAGCCCGACCGGGTGCGTCCCTTCCGGGCGCCCTGGGTGCCGATCACGCCCATGCTGTCGATCGTGAGCTGTTTCTACCTCATGATCCAGCTCCCCACCATTACCTGGATCCGGTTCGGGATCTGGCTCGCGCTGGGCCTCCTCCTCTACTTCAGCTACGGCGTCCGGAACAGCCGGCTGGCGCGGCGGGCCAAGGCCCAGGGGCGCCTGGCGGCGTAGGCCACCCCGCGACGAGGGGGCCTGGGACATGTCCGTTCAACCGACCCATGTGCTGGGCGCCATCCTCATCGGCCTCGGCGCCACCCTCGCCATCGACCTCTGGGGCCTGGTCCTGAAGCGAGGGTTCGGGATCGTCTCGCTGAACTACTGCCTGCTCGGCCGCTGGCTGCTGCATATGCCCGAGGGCACCCTGGTGCATCCGAACATCGCGGCCGCGCGACCGAAGACGCACGAATGTCCGGTGGGGTGGTGCGCCCACTACCTCATCGGCGTCTCGCTCGGCCTGGTATTCATACTCATCGCCTCGGCAGACTGGCTCGAGCGGCCGGCCCTCCTGCCCGCGCTCGCCTTCGGGGTGATCACCGTGGCGATGCCCTGGCTCGTCATGCAGCCCTCGTTCGGGCTCGGCGTCGCCGCGTCCCGAGCGCCGAAGCCCGGCCAGGCCCGGCTCAAGAGCCTGATGACGCACACCGTCTTCGGCATCGGGCTCTATCTGTGGGGTCTGCTCTTGAGCCCGCTCCTCTTCCGCTGAGCGCCGCGGCCTCGCCTTCCGACCGCCGTCGCCCCACATTTGAGGCGGGCCGATCCGCGCCCGACTCCCGACCGGAGGCACCGCCATCGTGACGGACACGCTCGCCGCCGCCCTCGGCCGCGGTTACCGCGTCGAGCGCGAGCTCGGCCAGGGCGGCATGGCCACGGTCTACCTGGCCTACGACCTGAAGCACGACCGCCGGGTCGCCGTCAAGGTGCTCCGCGCCGACCTCGCCGCCGTCATCGGCGCCGAGCGGTTCCTGCGCGAGATCAAGACCATCGCGGTCCTGCAGCATCCCCACATTCTCGGGCTCATCGACAGCGGCGAGGTCGGCGCGACCGCCTACTACGTGATGCCGTTCGTGGAAGGCGAGTCGCTGCGCGACCGGCTCCGGCGGGAGAAGCAGCTTCCCATCGCGGAGGCGGTGCAGATCGCCGCCGAAGTCGCCGGGGCGCTCGACTATGCGCATCGGCACGGGATCGTCCACCGCGACATCAAGCCCGAAAACGTGCTGCTCCACGACGGCGCTGCGCTGGTGGCAGATTTCGGAATCGCCCTGGCCGTCAGTAAGGTGGGCGACACGCGGATGACCGAGACCGGGATGAGCCTGGGGACGCCGCACTACATGTCGCCCGAGCAGGCGATGGGGGAGCGGGAGATCACTCCCCGCAGCGACATCTACGCGCTCGGCGCCATGACCTACGAGATGCTGGTAGGCGACCCGCCGTTCACCGGCAGCACCGCGCAGGCGATCGTGGCCAAGGTGATGACCGAGCGGCCGCGGGCGATCCATCCCCAGCGCGACACCGTGCCGCCGGCGGTGGAGGCCGCGGTGCTCACCGCCCTGGAGAAGCTACCGGCCGACCGCTTCGCGAGCGCGGCCCAGTTCGCCGAGGCGCTGCATGCGGCGGACACCGGGCGGACCCGGATCTCGCCGGCGGCCCGCTTTGGATCGAGAACCGGCTGGCGGGCCCGGTGGTCGGATCCGCTCGTCCTGACCCTGGCTGCCCTGGCGGTGGCGGCTGGTCTGCTGGCCGGCTGGACCTGGCGACGACACACGGCCCCGGCGGGGGACGTCGTGCGGTTCACCATCCCGGCCCCGGCGAGCGGACGCACGAACGCGCTCGGGTACAATGTCCTGTCGGTGTCGGCGGACGGCAGAACGCTGGTCTACGTGGGTCAGGGAGACGGGGGACATCAGCAGCTCCTGGTCCGGACCCTGGACAACGTCGTTTCGCGGCCCCTTCCCGGCACCGAAGACGCAAGCAGTCCCGTCTTCTCCCCCGATGGCCGTTGGGTCGCCTTCATCCGGGGCAATCAGCTGTACAAGATCGCGATCGACGCGAGCACCCCCCAGCTGCTGGGCACAGCACCGGGCACCTTCAACGGCGCGAGCTGGTCGTCGTCCGGCGTGCTCGTCGTGTCCGGCAACACGGCGCTGTACACCATTCCCGAATCGGGCGGACCGGCCAGCCGGCTGCTCGGCTCCGCCGCCGTCCCGGGCGAGCTCTACCGCGACGGGCCGCTGGTGGTGGACGCCGAGCACTCCGTGGTCTACTCCAGTTGGAACTCGACCGCCATGACCGGGGCCAGAATCGCGATCGCTTCGCTCCGGACCGGCCAGGTGACCGTCCTGGACCTCCGCGGGGTTCAGCCGCTGGCCTTCGTGGACGGCACCTTGCTCTACGTCACGTCCGCCGGCGTGCTGATGGGCGCGCCGGTGGATCTGGCCGAGCACCGGCTGCTGGGCACACCGGTGCAGCTGGTCGACAATGTCGGGGTCAACGCCAGCACCGGGCTGGCGATCGCCGCGGCTTCGCGGAGCACACTGTTCTACCAGAGCGGGTCCCAGCTCTCCCGCCTGGTGGTCGTGGGTGCCAACGGCCCTACACGCACGATCCTGGGCGACCGCCGGGAATATGCCTTTCCCCGGCTTTCCCCCGACGGGCGAAGGCTCGCCATCACCCTCGGCACGTCGGACCGTCGCGACATCTGGCTGGCCGACCTCGGCTCCGGCACCTTCACCCGGCTCACGACCGAAGGGACCACCAACGAGCGTCCAGAATGGTCGCCCGACGGGAGCCGGGTGTTGTACCGCACGGACCAGGAGACACGCACGGCCATCTGGTGGCGCCCCGCGGACCTGAGCGCGCCGGCGACGCCCCTCCTCCGGGGAGGCCGGCTCGACGTCTTCGAGGCGGTGCTCTCGCCCGACGCGCGCGACATCGTGTACCAGCTCGACACCGCGGGCGCAGACATCTACTATCGGGCCCTGGCCGGGGACACGACACCCCGCTCCGTCGCGACGAGCCCGACGGTCATCGAGCACATGATGCGGCTCTCGCCCGACGGGCGCTGGATCGCCTTCGTCACCGACGAGTCGGGGCGCAGCGAAGTCGTGGTGCAGCCGTTCCCCGGGCCAGGGGCGCGGACCCAGGTCTCCGTGACCGGCGGCATCGAGCCGGTCTGGTCGCGAGATGGGCGCCGGCTGTTCTACCGGGGTGACGGGATGCTGATGGCCGCGACGATCCGGCCCGGCGCCGACTTCACCGTCGCTGCCCGCGAACCGGTGTTGCGCGACGATTACGTGTTCGCCAGCAATCCGCACGCGAACTACGACGTCATGCCCGACGGATCCCATTTCATCTTCCTGCAGGGGGACGCCACCGGCGAGCTGACGGTTGTGTCGAACTGGGACGCGGTCGTGCGTGCCCGGATGGCCGCCGGACCGTGACGCCCGCCTCGTCCGACCTCTTCGCCGCCGCCTTGGCCGACCGCTACCGGATCGAGCGCGAGCTCGGCCGGGGCGGAATGGCGACGGTGTGGCTGGCGCACGATCTCCGGCACGACCGGCCGGTCGCGCTCAAGGTGCTCCGCGGCGAGCTGTTCGCCTCCCTCGGACCGGAACGGTTCCTCCAGGAGATCCGGATCGCGGCCCGCCTGCAGCATCCCCACATCCTTCCGGTGCACGACTCGGGCGAGGCCGCCGGCCGGCTCTGGTACACGATGCCGTACGTGGAGGGCGAATCGTTGCGCCAGCGGCTCGCCCGGGAGAGCCAGCTGCCGCTCGATCAGGCGCTGCGCATCGCCGACCAGGTGCTGGGCGCGCTGGGGTACGCCCACGCCCATGGCGTGATCCACCGCGACATCAAGCCCGAGAACATTCTGCTCGATGGCGATCAGGCGGTGGTGGCCGACTTCGGGGTGGCCCGGGCCATCTCCGCCGCGGGCAGCGAGCGCCTGACCGAGACCGGCCTCGCCCTGGGCACCCCGGCCTATATGAGTCCCGAGCAGGCGGCGGCGGGGCGGCAGCTCGACGGCCGGAGCGACCTGTACGCGTTCGGCTGCGTGCTCTACGAGATGCTGGCCGGCCAGCCGCCCTTCAGCGCGCCCACGCCCCAGGGGCTGCTCGCGCGCCACGCCCTCGATCCGGTGCCGCCGCTCCGGACCGTCCGCGACACGGTGCCGATCGCGGTGGAGCAGAGCGTGGTGCGGGCGATGGCCAAGGCGCCCGCCGACCGCTTTCCCACCGCAGCGGCGTTCGCCGAGGCGCTCCTCACCCCGCGCGAGTCGGGCGCCACGTTGGCGCCGACGGGGTCCACACCCAAGCCGCGTGGCCGCCGTTGGACCCTCGGCGTCGCAGGACTGGCGGCGGTCATCGTGCTCGGGGTGGCGGCGTACCTCCTGTGGCCCCGATCGACCATCGCCCTCGATCGCAACCTCGTCGCCGTCGCACCATTCCGGGTGAGCGGCGCGGCCCGGGAGCTGGGGTATCT
>DATCWW010000303.1:0-2847 GCA_036566145.1 Gemmatimonadales bacterium | reverse complement strand
CCGGGCGCCCGGAGGATCGCCGACGGGTGGACCGTCGCGAGCACCGGGCCGGCCGGCGACTCCAGCACCCGGCCGCGCTCGCGGGTGACGCGGAAGCCCGGGCCGAGCAGCGACTGGGCCGCGGTGCTTCCGAGCGCCACGATCAGCGCCGGCCGCACCACCTTGATCTCCTCCGCCAGCCACGGCCGGCAGGCGCGCACTTCTCCGGCCGCCGGCTTCTTGTGCAGTCGCCGTCGGGTCAGCTCCTGCCGCACGAACTTGAAGTGCTTGACCGCGTTGGTGACGTACACCGCGTCCCGGTCGATGCCCGCCTCCTCGAGCGCCTCGTCCAGCAGCCGCCCCGAGGGGCCGACGAACGGATGACCGGCGCGGTCCTCCTGGTCACCCGGCTGCTCCCCGACCAGCATCAGCCTGGCCCGCGCCGGACCTTCGCCGAAGACCGTCTGGGTGGCGTAGCGATATAGTCCGCAGCCGCGACACCCGCTCGCGGCTTGGCGCAGGGCGGGGAGGGTGGAGACCGGTGGGAGGAAGTCCGCGGCCGACCCGGTGCCGGCGGTCTTCACCGGCGACCATGGCGCTCCGGCCCCGGCTCGTTCTCGAGGCCACCGCTTCCGGCCGAGCCGAATTTGGGCGCGGCCATGTGCTCGGTCGCGGTGTAAGGCGGCTCGTGCCGCTCGCGGTCGGCGTAACGGGCGGGATCGGCGCGGAAGGTGTCCGCACAGGCGTTGGAGCAGAAGTAGTAGGTGACATCCTGGTGCGTACCACGGGCCGCGGCGCGGGTGCTGTCCACCTCCATGCCGCAGACGGGATCCTTGACGAGACTCATGGGCTCCTCCTGATGCGAGCCGGGCACGGGCCCGGACCCGCAATGTCCCCTGCGGCAGGAGGAGCTTCGGTGAGCCAGGTCACCCGGGCGTCAGGCCGACTTGATCTCGGTCCAGATCTGATCCCAGGTAGCGGTGTCCGGCCCCAGGTCCACCGGGAACTCGAGCCGCTTGAGCTCCTCCTCGGTGGGGAACGTGACCGGATGCTCCAGCAGCCGGGCAGCCGCGACGTTCGGCGTGCCGTACCCTGTGGCGCGGCTGATCGCGGCGCCGACGTCGGGACGCAGGATGTAGTTCATGAACTCGTGGGCCGCCCGCGGGTGGCGCGCGGACGCGGGCAGGCAGAGGGAGTCGTTCCAGATGGTACAACCCTCCTTCGGCAGCGAGTAAGCGACGTTGGGCTCCTCCGCCTGCGCCTGCACCGTATCGCCGTTCCAGAGCTGCGCCAGCCACACGTCACCCGACACCAGCTGCCCCTTCACCGGCGCCGAGATGTACGCCTTGAGCTGCGGCTTGGCGGCGATGGCGTCCTGCTTGGCCTGGGCCAGCTCGGCGGTCTTCACCGAGTTGAGCGAGTGTCCCCGATACCGGAGCATCGCGCCGATCACCTCGCGCGCGTCGTCCATCATGGTCATCTTGCCACCGAGTCGCCGGTCGAAGAATACCGCCCAGCTGTCCACCGCCGTGGTCACCTTGTCCCGCCGATAGGCGATTCCCGACGTGCCCCACTGCCATGGCACGGTATGGAGGGTGCCGGGATCGGTCGGCAGGTTCTGGAAGATCGGAGAAATGTTGTCCCAGTTGGTGAGGTACTTCCGGTGGAGGGGAACGATCAGCTTGGTCGCGAGGAGCACCGGAACCACGTACCCGGTCGGGACGATGATGTCGTAGCCGGTGGCGCCCGCCTGCAGCTTGGCGATCATCTCCTCGTTGCTCTCGTACGTATCGTAGGTCACCCGGACCCCGAACTCCCGCTCGAAGTTCGAGACGGTGTCCTGGGCGATGTAATCCGACCAGTTGTAGATGTGGAGCTCCCGCTCGATCGGCCCCAGGTCGGCGGTGCCTCTCGTATCCGCGGGCATCCCCTGGTCCCGCCCGCCGCACGCCGCGAGGAGGCTGCCGGCGGTGCCGAGTCCGAGCCCCATGCCCAGGCTCCGCGCCACGAACTCACGGCGGGTAATCCGCTCCCGCCGCAGGTCGTCCACCAGCCGCTTTAGCGCTCGGCCGGCCTCGACGCTCACGTTCTCCTCCCCGGAATCGACGTCCATCGCTCACCGCTCACGGGTGACCCGTTCGGCAAGGTAGAGAACCGCGGTAGTCACCACCAGGATGATCGTGCTGATGGCGTTGATGCTGGGCTCGACGTTGCGCCTCGCCATCCCGTACACCACGAGCGGGAGCGTGGACGTCCCCGAGCCGGCCACGAACGAGGTGATCAGGAAGTCGTCGAAGCTGAGAATGAAGGCCAGGAGGGCGCCGGCCATCACGCCTGGCCAGAGCTGGGGCAGAGTCACCCGCCGGAAGGCGGTGATCTCGTCGGCGCCGAGGATCAGCGCCGCCTCCTCCAGGCTCGTGTCCATTCCGGCCAGCCGGGCGCGGACCACGATGACCACGAAGGACAGGCTGAACGCCACGTGGGCGATGACGATGGTGGCGACCCCGAGCGGAAGCCCGAGCAGCGCGAAGAGCAGCAGGAGCGAGATCCCGACCACGATCTCCGGCGTGACGACCGGCACGTAGAGGAACGCCTCCACCGCCGGCCGCCCACGGAACCGGTGCCGCGCCAGCGCGAGCGCTACCAGGGTGCCGAGCGCCGCGGAGATCACCGTGGACACCGCGGCGACGACCAGGCTGAGCTCGAGCCCACGGATCACGTCGGCCCGCTCGAGCAGGCGATGATACCATTGGACGGTGAACCCCCGCCACTCGGCCGAGAACTTCGAGGCGTTGAAGGAGAACGCCACCAGGACCAGGATCGGCAGGTGGAGGAAGCCGTAGACCAGCGCCGCGACGGCGACCAGTC
>DATCWW010000298.1:0-5125 GCA_036566145.1 Gemmatimonadales bacterium | reverse complement strand
ACGGGCGGCGCGGCGAGCCACCGCCTCGGCCGCCTCTGTCGCTTCCGGGTGGTAGATGGGACAGTCGTCCACCAGCCGCTGCCCGGGAATCGCCGCGACCACCTGCCCGTGATGCCGCACCCGGAAGATCCCGTCGTCGGTGACCCGCCCGATGGGGGTAGCGTTGAGCTCCCACTTGGCGCACACCGCCTCGACCTCGGCCACCCGCGCGGGCTCCGCCACCACCAGCATCCGTTCCTGGCTCTCGCTCAGCAGGATCTCGTACGGGGTCATACCCGCCTCGCGGGTGGGCACCAGGCCGGTATCGATCTCGACGCCGACGCCGCCGCGTGCCGCCATCTCCGCGCTCGAGCTGGTGAGCCCGGCGGCCCCCATGTCCTGAATCGCCACGATGAGATTCGAGGTGATGAGCTCGAGACTCGCCTCGAGGAGCAGCTTCTCGGTGAAGGGATCGCCCACCTGCACCTGAGGGCGCCGCGCCTCGCTCTTCTCCGACAGCTCCTCGGACGCGAAGCTGGCGCCGTGGATCCCGTCGCGCCCGGTCCGCGCGCCGACGCAGAGCAGGACGTTCCCCACGCCGTGGGCGGCGGCCCGGATCAGGTCCTCCTCGCGCAGCAGGCCGACGCACATGGCGTTCACCAGCGGGTTTCCGGTGTACCCCGGGGCAAAGCCGACCTCACCGCCGAGCGTCGGCACCCCGACGCAGTTGCCGTAGTCGCCCACGCCGCGCACGACCCCGGCAAAGAGATACCGGTTCCGGGGCAGGTCGAGCGGTCCGAAGCGCAGGCTGTTGAGGACCGCGACGGGGCGAGCGCCCATGGTGAAGACGTCGCGCAGAATGCCGCCGACTCCGGTCGCGGCGCCCTGGTATGGTTCGACCGCCGAGGGATGATTGTGCGACTCGATCTTGAAGGCCACCGCCCAGCCGTCCGGCAGGCGCAGGACGCCGGCGTTCTCGCCGGGCCCCTGGACCACGTGCGGCCCGGTGGTGGGGAAGGTCCTGAGGATGGGCTTCGAGTGTTTGTAGCTGCAGTGCTCCGACCAGAGCGCCGAGAACACGCCCAGCTCGGTGAGGGTCGGCGTACGGCCGAGCAGCTCCAGAATGCGCTCGTACTCCACTTCGTTCAGGTTGTGCTCGCGCACCACCTCAGGGGTGACCGGGCGCTCGCCGGAAAAGGAGGAGGCCTCGGGCGCGCCGGCCACTGCGGGGCTGCTCACGCCGTGGCCCCCGGCTTCTTCCCGCTCTGAAGGGCCTCGAAGCCGTCGGCGATCAGCTGGGTGAGCAGAGCGCGGCGGTGCTCCTGTGCGAGGAGCTGGAGCTCGCCCGAGTCGAGCCAGATCCCCCCGCAGTGGGGACAGGTCTCGATCTGCACCCCGTGGAAGTCCGAGGTGCCGAGATCGTATCCGTCCTTGGGACACTTCATGTAGTGGGTCTTCCGCTCGGCCTCCTGGGCCGCGGCCTCGGCGAGGCCCCGCTGCTTGCGGAGGAGCTCGGCATTCTGATGGGCGAAATATTCGCCTTCGTTCCGGCTGGGTTTCTCGGTGCTCATCGGTTTCGTACTTTCGGTAGAGGAGACTGGGGTCGGCGTGCCACCATGGAGGTGAAAAACCCGAGCCCGTCGGTGCATCCCACGATCGGATCGGCCGCGCGCTCCGGGTGGGGCATGATGCCCACCACCGTGCCGGCGGCGTTGCAGATCCCCGCGATGTGATTGGCCGACCCGTTGGGATTGGGCTGGAGCGGCGAGTCCTCCGTGGCCGAGACGTACCGCAGGACGACCCGTCCCTCCGCCTCCAGCAAACGCAGGGTATCGTCGGTGGCCACGTAGCGCCCCTCGCCGTGCGCCACCGGAATGCGCAGCCGGTCCCCCTTCGCGTACGCGGAGGTGAACACGGTCTCCGTGCGCTCGACCACCACGTCCACCGGCTTGGCGACGAAGGTGAGCCTCGCGTTCCTGAGCAGGGCGCCGGGGAGCAGGTGCGACTCGCAGAGAATCTGGAACCCGTTGCAGATCCCCAGCACCGCGCCGCCCCCGGCGGCGTGCTGCTGGACCGCCTGCATGATCGGGCTGAATCGGGCGATGGCCCCGGCCCGGAGGTAGTCGCCGTAGCTGAATCCGCCGGGGAGGATCACCACGTCGGCGCCGCGCAGGTCGGTGTCGCGATGCCAGACCAGATAGGCGTGGGCCCCGACCGCCTCGGCCGCGTGGACCGCGTCGAGGTCGCAGTTGCTGCCGGGGAACCGGACGACGGCAACCTCGAGCATCAGCGCTCCTCCACGTCCAGCAGGTAGTCCTCGGTAACCGGGTTGGCCAGCAGCTTGTCGCACATCTGGCGGGCGCGGCTCTCGGCCTCCTGGCGCGAGGGCGCGGCCACGTCCAGCTCGATCGCGCGGCCGACCCGGACGGCGGCGGCGTCGCCGAAGCCGAGGGCGCCGAGGGCGTGCTCCACCGCCTGGCCCTGCGGATCCAGCAGGCCGGCCCGCGGCATGACTCGAACGTGTACCCGGTAGCTCATCGCTCGTCTGGCTCCTGCCGGCGGTCGCCCCAGGCGTTCCGCCGCTCGTGGGTGAGGGGAGGCAGCTCGGGGGCGTCCCCGTCCGCCAGATGCTCCGCGATCGGCCCCGCCGGCTCGGGCCGCTCCATCAGGCCCAGCACCGTGGCCCGCGCGATCCCGAAGACCATGTAGAAGAGACCGAGCGGAAACAGAAAATACTCAGGGGCGAGGATTCCGCCGAGCAGAATGCCGAGGTATACCGCGGCGCCGAACAGCCCGCGCGCGCTGCGGAACCCGACCGGCGGAAACTTGGGGTACTTGACGTTGCTCACCATGAGCACGGCGAGCAGCAGCATCAGCACCACCAGCCCCTGATGCTGCAGGTCGAGGTAGGCGAGCGAGGCTCGATACCATTCGGTCTGGCTGAAGGGGTAGTACACCGCCAAAGTCATCCCGGCGGAGGGCGAGGGCATCCCGGTGAACCAGCCGGTCGAGGGCTTGCCGGCCGAGAGCACGTTGAAGCGGGCGAGGCGGAGAGCGACCGCCGTGACGTAGATGTAGCACAGGATCCAGCTGAACCGCCCGGCGTTCGCGAAGTCGAGGAAGTAGATGAGAAGCGCCGGTGCCACGCCGAAGGAGATCACGTCCACCAGGGAGTCGAGCTCCGCGCCGAACCGGGTCCCGGTGTTGGAGAGGCGGGCCACCCGGCCGTCCAGCATGTCGAGAATCCCGGCGAACACGATGAACCACCCGGCCCACCGGAAGTTGCCGTTGAAGGCCGAGACCACCGCCCAGAAGCCGAAGAACAGGTTGCCCAGGGTGAAGGCGCTCGGCATGACGACCACGACCTGCCGCATCGACGGCCGGCGCAGTCCTTCCCGCCGGGGGATCAGTTCCATTCGGCCACCACCGTCACGCCGGCCCGGGTCTTGGTCCCGACCTGGACCAGCGTCCGGGTCCCCGGGGGCAGAAAGAGGTCCACCCGCGAGCCGAAGCGGATCATGCCCATCCGCTCGCCCTGGTGCACGTCCGTCCCCACCTCGTGATCGGTCACGATCCGCCGCGCGACCAGCCCGGCGATCTGCCGCACCAGCACCTTGCCCTGCGGCGTGTCCAGGCCGACCGACGCCTGCTCGTTGCTGAGACTGGCCTTCTCCGCGCCCGCGTGGCCGAACTGGCCGGCGTTGTAGTGCCGGTACGCGACCCGGCCGTCGAGCGGATACCGGTTCACGTGGCAGTCGAACACGTTCATGAAGATCGAGATCCGAAGCGCGCGGCCATGCAGGAAGGCCGGCTCCTCCACCTCGAGGAGGCTCACCACCTCGCCGTCGGCCGGCGACACCACCAAACGGTCGCCTTTCGTCCAGGCCCGTTCCGGGTCCCGGAAGAAGGCGACGACCCATACCGCCAGCAGGGTCCAGACCCCCGCGGCGACCCACCATCCCACCGCACCGCTCCGAGCCGCGGCCAGGAGCAGCCCCAGCGCGATGACCCACGCCCCGGCGATGAACCAGCGCCCTTCGGGCGCCGTCCGGATCATGCCGAGTCCGCCAGCGTCCGCCCGGTGAGCAGACGATACGCCTCGAGGTAACGTGCGCTCGTCGCCGCGACGACTTCGTCGGGCAGGGACGGAGGAGGCGCCTCGCCGTTCCAGTGACCCGCGCGCTTGATCTCCGCGAGATAGTCCCGCAGCGGCTGCTTGTCGAAGCTGGGCTGGGAACGCCCGGGCTGATAACGTGCCGCGGGCCAGAAGCGGGAGGAATCGGGGGTCATCACTTCGTCGATCAGCCGGAGGGTCCCGCCGGCATCGGCACCGAACTCGAACTTGGTGTCTGCGATGATGATGCCGCGGGCGGCCGCGTGGTCGCGTCCGGCGCGATACACCGCGAAGCTCGCGTCCCGGAGGCGGCCGGCGAGCTCGCCGCCCAGTGCCGCCGCCATGGCGTCGAAGGTGACATTGAGGTCGTGACCCGACTCGGCCTTGGTAGCCGGCGAAAAGATCGGCGGCTCCAGCCGCCCGCTCTCCAGCAGTCCGGCCGGCAGCGGCTCACCCGCCAGGGTGCCGTGCGCGCGGTACTCCGCCCACGCCGAGCCGGACAGGTAGCCCCGGACGACGCACTCGAACGCCACCGGCGCGGTCCGGAGGACCAGCATGGAGCGGCCCGCCACCTCCGCGGCGTGGGGCCGGAGCGCCGGGAGGCGCGCCAGGATCTCCTCGGTGCGCGCGGTGATGAAATGAGACGGGAACACCTCGGCCAGGCGCTCGAACCAGAAGGCGCTCACCTGGGTGAGGACGGCGCCTTTGCGGGGAATCGGCTCCCGCATCACGACGTCGAACGCGCTCACTCGATCGCTCGCGACCAGGAGAAGGTGGTCGGCGTCCACCTCGTAGACCTCGCGCACCTTGCCCCGGCGCAGGAGCGGGAGGGGCAGCCGGCTCTCGGCCAGCGCGGTCATACGCGGATCTCCGCCGCCTCGGCCTCGGCCGCGAGCGGGCGCGCCCGCGCCAGCAGGGGGTGCAGGTACTCGGTCAGGAATTCGCCGACCTGGCGCTCGGCGCGCCCGGTGTAGGTCGACGGCTGCAGCTCGGCTCGCAGCGCGGCAGCCGGAACCCGCGCGAATGCGGGGT
>DATCWW010000272.1:0-3302 GCA_036566145.1 Gemmatimonadales bacterium | reverse complement strand
CTCGTCGCCGCTGCGCGCCACCAGCGGCCGGACGGCCAGGCGAAAGGGCGCGAGGGCGACGCCGGCGATCGGTCCGTCGGCCGCGTCACCCAGCGCGGCCAGCCAGGCTCGAAGGCCCACGGCCCAGGAAGTCCGAAGCTCAGGCAGCGCGTCCGCCACCGCCCAGACCAGTGTCAGCGCCACCCCGACGCCGATGGCGAGCGACACGACGCGTCGCCGCGCACCGTGACGCCCGTGCTCGAGCAGGCTGGTCCGCACGAACGAGGCGCCGAGCCGGTGAAGGCTCAGGGTGGTGAGCAGGGTCCAGAGCGAAAGCGCCCGGACCCACGCCGATACGCCGAGCCGCTCGCGCGACAGGAGGAACGTCCACAGCGCGACGTTGAACAGCACGACCGTCTGGCTCACCAGCAGCTTGAAGCGGATCAGCTCGCGTCGGGGTACCGGCCCGGCGAAGAGAAACGTCACTTCCGCCGGGCTGAAGGCGAGGGCTCGCCGCTCCGAGCCGATCACCCACGCCCACGTCACCGCGAGCATCACGCCGACCGCCAGCAGCAGCTCGGCCCAGCGGCTGGTTTCGGCCGAAGGTGGGGTCGGAGCGGAGTGCTGTTGCCCGACGATGAGAGACAGGTAGGCGAGGCCGAGCAGCAGGGCCAGCAGGTAACGCGGACTCCTGAGCCGGGCGACCTGCCGGGTCAGGCGATTCCGCAGCGACCGGGCGACCAGGTAGGCATAGGCGCCGTTCATCGGTCGCCGCCGCCCTCCTGGCCGATCAGCTCGAGGAAGACGTCCTCCAGCGGGCGCCCCGCCAACGTCGGCCGCGCCGCGACGATCTCGGCCATCGTGCCGAACGCCACCGCCTGCCCGCGCTGCAGCACCAGGAGGCGGGTGCAGATCTCCTCCACGAGGTGCAGCAGGTGGGAGCTCAACAGCACCGCGGCGCCGTCCGATGCCCGCGCGACGATGGTGGCCTTCATCCGCCGGATGCTGACCGGATCGAGCCCGGTCAGTGGCTCGTCGAACAGGAGCACCGCGGGATCGTGCAGCAGCCCGCAGGCGATCGCCAGCTTCTGCCGCATCCCCCGGGAGAGCTCGCCCGGAAGCGCCCTCCGCTTGCCGTCGAGCTCCAGCTCGGCGAGCATCCGCGGGATCCGCTCGGGCGCGTCGGCCACGCCGTAGAGCCGGCCGACGAAGCGCAGGTGCTCCTCCACGGTGAGATATTCGAACAGGTGCGGCTCATCGGGGATGAACGCCAGCACCTGCTTGGCCGCCACCGGCTCGGCGGCCAGGTCGTGCCCGGCGATCCGGATCCGGCCCGCGGTCGGGACGGTGATGCCGGCCAGGCAGCGCAGGGTCGTGGTCTTGCCGGCCCCGTTGGGGCCCACCAGGCCGACGACTTCGCCGGGCCGTACCTGGAAGCTCAGCCCCTGGACGGCGGTAAGATCGCCGTAGGCCTTTTCCAGCCCGTCGACCTCGATCATGCTCCCGGCCGGCGGGGGTGAAACTTTCGGTTGCGTTTCGACGTCTCTGGTTGAAACATTGTCCGGTCACCTCGGAGCGGCGCATGCGAAACTACTGGCTCAAGATCCTGCTGGGTGCCCTGGCCATCTTTGCGGTCGGAATGATCGGCGTCACCATGGCCCGCCGGGGGATCGCCGGCGTCGAGCGGGTCGTGGCCAGCGACCAGCCGCTCACCATCCCGTTGAGTCTCATCCCCTTCGAGCTGGAGGGCGAGCGCCTGGGCAAGCTGGACCACGTGACCCTGATGCGGAAGTCGCCGAACGAGGTCACCGCGGTCGAGCTGGAAATCCAGCTGGCCGACTCGATGGTCGCCCGGGGACTTCAGGGGTGCCGTCTGGTCGCGAATATGGAGACCAAGGGCGACAGCGGCATCGACATTCACGTCGGACCGAAGTCCCCCTCGGTCTTCTACTGTGCCGGTGCCGGCGACACTGCCCAGGCCGATCTGCTGGAATACGGCCACGCGGTGCTCCAACCCGGCGATGTGGAGATTCCGCTGCTCCTCACGCGGGATATGGTCAAGGAGCTTCAGCACATCGATTTCGGCAAGGGCGGACCGGGCGCGGCCGCGGAGGCGCAGGCGGATTCGATCGCGGCCGCCAGCGAGGAGCAGGGCGACTCGATCTCGGCCGCGGTGCAGCGGGCGCTCAAACTCCAGGGGCAGGATCGTCAACGGGCGCTCGACTCGATCAAGGCGAGCGCACGCCGCCTGGGCGACTCGCTTCGCGCGGTCGGGCTGCGCCAGGCCGACTCGGCGCGGCGCGAGGCCCTGAAAGCGGAGTCGGCCGGTAGTGAGGCGCACCGCGTGGCGGACTCCACCACGCCTCGATAAACTTCCGAGCGATGCTCCTCGTCCTCGACAACTACGACAGCTTCACCTACAACCTGGTCCAGTACGCCGGCGAGCTCGGCGCGGACCCGGTGGTCTACCGCAACGATGCGCTGAGCGTCGAGGCGGCGCTGGCGCTCGGGCCCGCCGCCATCGTGATCTCACCCGGCCCCTGCACCCCGCGTGAGGCCGGGATCTCGGTGCCACTGGTCCGGGCGGCCGCAGGCCGGGTCCCGGTGCTCGGCGTGTGCCTGGGGCACCAGTCCATCGGCGAGGCCTTCGGCGGACAGGTGGTGCGCGCCGACCGGCTGATGCACGGCAAGACCACGATGGTGGTGCACACCGGCCATCCGCTCTTCCAGGGCGTTCCCGAGCGGTTCGAGGCGATGCGCTACCACTCCCTGGTGGTCGCGCCCGACGGGCTCCCCGGAGAGCTGGAAGTGACCGCGTGGTCGTCCGATCGGCCCGCCGGCGCTGAGATCATGGCCCTCTGCCACCGTTCCCTGCGGGTGTACGGCGTCCAGTTTCACCCCGAGTCGGTCGCTACCCGGGAGGGCAAGCGACTGCTGGAGAATTTCCTCGCGCTGGCCGCCTAACGCGTTTCTGGCACGAGTTTTGACTCCGGCCCGACAGCCTGTTAGTTTCCGTGATGCGCGTCCTCGGTGTCATCCCGGCCCGTCTTGGCTCGACCCGACTCCCCAACAAACCCCTTCAGCTTCTGGCCGGCGAGCCGCTCGTCACCCGGGTGATCCAGCGCGTGCTGGAACATGGGCTCACGGACGATCTCGTGGTCGCCACCGATTCGCCCATGATCGTCCAGGTGGTGGAGCGGGCGGGGGTCCGCGCGGTGCTGACCGACCCGGGGCATCCCAGCGGCACCGATCGGGTCGCCGAGGTGGCCGCGCGCCCGGAATATCGCGGGTTCGAGGTGGTGGCCAACGTGCAGGGCGACGAG